>DATHZW010000085.1:0-11700 GCA_035458405.1 Steroidobacteraceae bacterium
CATCGTTCAGCGCATGGCAGGTCAGCGGTGTCGTGCCCGGATGCTCGAGGCGCGCCGACAACAGCGCGCGCACGTCTTCCTGGTACTGCCCTTCGAGGATCGCGTCGAAGCTGCCGGTCATTTCCGCCGGCGAAACGTCTGCCAGGAACCCCAGCCGGCCGCGATTGATGCCGAGCAGGGGAACCGAGCGGCCGATCACCAGCTGGGCCGCGTAGAGCATGGTGCCGTCGCCGCCGACCGCGACCACCAGGTCGGCGCGCCCGGCGAGATCCTCGGCCGTGACGGCGGTCACGCCTGACGGCAGGCCGGCGTTGACCGCGCCTGCCTCGACCAGGACCTCGAGGCCCCTGGACAGCAGGTGCGACGCAAAGACCGTTGCCGAGTCCGCCACCAGGGCATCCTCGTAGCGACCGACCAGACCTATGCGCGAGAATCGTGTCTTCATGTGTGCGCGACGTTTTAGCATGTGACCCGAGGCCGCGGCCACTGGCAAGGCGTCCCTTTGCGAAAATCTGGCCGCTTCCGCCGGTCACGCGGGTCGGGCCGCCGGCGGCGCCAGCCACCGGCCGGCGGAGCGCTGTGCTTGACACTCTTGGGAGGCGATTGCTAACGTGTCCGATGCGCCGAATTCAGGCGCACAAAAGGCTTTTTATACAATAGCTTATGAGTGCACACGGCCATACCGGCGAAGAGCATCTCAGCGAGCGGGCGCAGCTGCTGCTGAAATCCCTGGTTGAACACTACATCCGCGACGGCCAGCCGGTCGGCTCGAGGGTCCTGTCCAGGGAATCCGGCCTGCAACTGAGTTCCGCGACGATCCGCAACGTCATGGCGGACCTCGAGGAGCACGGCTTCGTCGCATCGCCGCATACCTCCGCCGGCCGGGTGCCGACGGACAAGGGCTACCGCTTCTTCGTCAACACCCTGCTCAAGGTCCAGCCGCCCGGCGAAGGCGAAGTGCAGAGCCTGCAGCGGGCCTTCGACCTGCACGCCAACGACCCGAAGGCGCTGGTGGCGACCGCCTCGCAGGTGCTCTCGAACGTCACCCGGCTCGCCGGCGTGGTGATGGTCCCGCGGCAGGCTCACGCCTCGCTGTCCCAGATCGAGTTCATCGGGCTGTCCGAGAACCGCATCCTCGCCATCCTGGTGGTGAACGGCCGCGAGGTGCAGAACCGGGTGCTGCAGCTCGACCGGTATTACTCGCCCGAGCAGCTGCGGCGCGCGGCAGCCCACCTGAACGAGCAGTTCAGCGGCCGGCAGCTCGATGAAGTTCGCGACCGGCTGGTGGCGCAGCTCAAGGAAACGCGCGAGCAGATGAACCAGATGATGATCGACGCGATCACCATCGCGGACCGGCTGTTCGCCAGCGGCGGGCGACAGGGCGAGGCCGACGTCCTGATCGCCGGCGAAACCAACCTGATGGGCTTTGCCGAGTTGTCGAACGTCGAGAAGCTGCGCAAGCTCTTCGAGGCGTTCAACGAGAAGCGGGACATCCTCCACCTGCTCGACCAGAGCCTGCATGCCGAGGGCGTGCAGATCTTCATCGGGCACGAGTCCGGCTACACGATCCTCGACGACTGCACGGTGATCACCGCGCCCTATGCGCGCGACAGCGGGTCCATCGGCGTGCTCGGCGTGATCGGCCCCACGAGGCTGGCCTACGAGCGTGTCATACCCATCGTCGACCTGACGGCGAGGCTGCTGGGAATGGCCTTGAAATCGGGGGCGTGAGTCCCCAAGACGGCAGGCGGTGCCGAGAATCGGCATTGGCGGTGCGTGGCATCGTTTAGCCCTGGTGCGGAATACTGGCAGGCGCGGCAATGCGGTGCCTGGCGCCTGTTACCGCGATCTCACCGGAGTCCCATGTGATGACTGAAGCCGACCACGACCCTGCCGACCGGGCCGAATCCGGGCCCGAACAGGACCCGCAGGCCGAGCTCGGCCTGGAGGAACGTCTCCGGCAGGCAGAGGAGCGGGCGGAGGAGAGTCGTAACGCTTTCGTGCGCGCGGTTGCGGACCTGGAGAACTACCGCAAGCGGGTGGCGCGCGAGGTCGAAAACGCCCGGCAGTACGGCGCCGAGCGGCTGGCGAGCGGGCTCCTGCCGGTGCTGGACAGCCTCGAACTCGGCCTGGCCAATGCCGACCGGGCCGACGCCGCGACGCTGGCGGAGGGCCAGAAGGGCACCCTGAAACTGCTGGTCAAGGCCCTGGAAGAGGCCGGCATCGCTGAAATCGACCCGACCGGCCAGGCCTTCGACCCGGAGCGCCACGAGGCCATGGCGATGCAGCCGACCGCCGAGCAGCCGCCGGACACGGTGGTGACGGTGGCCCAGAAGGGCTACGCGCTCAACGGCCGGTTGCTGCGGCCGGCCCGGGTCATCGTCGCCAGGGCCCCGGACGCTTGAAACCGGGCGGGGCCGTCCCCAAGTCCCCGGTAGAACACATTCCTGACTGATTACGGAGCCATCCGCATGGGCAAGATCATCGGTATCGACCTGGGCACGACCAATTCCTGCGTCGCCGTCATGGAAGGCGGCGCCTGGAAGGTCCTGGAGAACAGCGAGGGCGATCGCACGACACCCTCGGTCGTCGCCTTCACCAAGGACAGCGAGGTCCTGGTGGGCCAGTCGGCCAAGCGCCAGGCCATCACCAACCCCCAGAACACCTTCCACGCCGTCAAGCGGCTGATCGGCCGTCGTTTCGACGACAAGGTCGTGCAGAAGGACATCCCGCTCACCCCGTTCAAGATCGTCAAGGCCGACAACGGCGACGCCTGGCTCGAGGTGCAGGGCAAGAAGACCGCGCCGCCGGAGATTTCGGCGCGCGTGCTCATGAAGATGAAGAAGACGGCCGAGGACTATCTGGGCGAGACCGTGACCGACGCGGTCATCACCGTGCCGGCCTACTTCAACGACGCGCAGCGCCAGGCGACCAAGGACGCCGGGCGGATCGCGGGCCTGAACGTCAAGCGCATCATCAACGAGCCCACCGCCGCGGCCCTGGCCTACGGCCTCGACAAGAAGGGCGCGGACCGCAAGATCGCGGTCTACGACCTCGGTGGCGGCACCTTCGACGTGTCGATCATCGAGATCGCCGAGGTGGACACCGAGCGCCAGTTCGAGGTCCTGTCGACCAACGGCGACACCTTCCTCGGTGGCGAGGACTTCGACCGCCGCGTCATCGACTACATCGCCGCCGAGTTCCAGAAGGAGAGCGGCGTAGACGTCAGCAAGGACCCGCTGGCCATGCAGCGCCTGCGGGAAGCGGGCGAAAAGGCCAAGATCGAGCTGTCCTCGAGCCAGCAGACCGAAGTCAACCTGCCGTACATCACGGCCGACGCCTCGGGCCCGAAGCACCTCAGCATCAAGCTGACGCGGGCCAAGCTCGAGTCGCTGGTCGAGGATCTCGTGCAGCGGACGATCGAGCCCTGCCGCATCGCGCTGAAGGACGCCGGCCTGTCCATCAGCGACGTCAGCGAGGTCATCCTGGTCGGCGGCCAGACGCGCATGCCGCTGGTGCAGAAGATCGTCAAGGACTTCTTCGGCAAGGAGCCGCGCAAGGACGTCAACCCGGACGAGGCGGTCGCCATCGGCGCGGCCATCCAGGGCGGCGTGCTGGCCGGCGAAGTGAAGGACGTGCTGCTGCTGGACGTCACGCCGCTGTCGCTGGGCATCGAGACGCTCGGCGGCGTGATGACCAAGCTGATCGAGAAGAACACCACGATCCCGACCAAGGCGACGCAGGTCTTCTCGACGGCCGACGACAACCAGACCGCGGTGACCATCCACGTGCTGCAGGGCGAGCGCGACCGCGCCAGCGACAACAAGTCGCTGGGCAAGTTCGACCTGTCCGACATTCCGCCGGCGCCCCGCGGCATGCCGCAGGTCGAGGTCACCTTCGACATCGACGCCAACGGCATCCTGCACGTGTCGGCCAAGGACAAGGCGACGGGCAAGGAGCAGAAGATCGTGATCAAGGCCTCCAGCGGCCTGACCGAGGACGAGATCGCGCAGATGGTCCGCGACGCCGAGGCGCATGCCGACGAGGACAAGCGCTTCCGCGAGTTGATCGATTCGCGCAACAAGGCCGACGCGCTGGTGCATTCGACCGAGAAGTCGATCAAGGACCTCGGCGACAAGGTCGAGCCGGCCGAGCGCGCGAGCATCGAGGCAGCCATGAACGACCTGCGCGCGGTGCTCAAGGGCGATGACAAGGAGGCCATCGACCGCAAGGCCGAGGCGCTGGCCCAGGCGGCCGCGCCCGCGGTGCAGCGGGCCTACCAGGCCGGGGCCGGCGCCGGTGCGCAGGGGGCGCCGGGCGGTGGCGCCGGCGCATCCGCGGGCGGCAAGGACGACGTGCTCGACGCCGAGTTCGAGGAAGTGAAGGACAAGGACCCGAAGGCCTCCTGAGGCCCCGGGTTCCCCATCAGCTATGGACGGCGACCGCCGGGTGACGTGAAGTCCCCCGGCGGCGCCGCTTGCGGGTTGCCATGTCGAAGCGCGATTACTACCAGGTCCTGTCCGTGCCGCGCAACGCGACCGAGGAGGACATCAAGAAGGCGTATCGGCGCCTGGCGATGAAGTTCCACCCGGACCGTAATCCCAACGACGCCGAGGCCGAGGACAAGTTCAAGGAGGCCAAGGAAGCCTACGAGGTCCTGACCGACTCGCAGAAGCGCGCAGCCTACGACCAGTTCGGCCATGCGGGCCTCGATGCGGCCCGCGGCGGCGGGCCGGGGTTCAACCCGGGCGACGCCTTCGGCGACATCTTCGGCGACGTATTCGGCGACATCTTCGGCGGCGGGCGCCGGGGTCGCGGCGGCGCTTTCCGCGGTGCCGACCTGCGCTACGAGCTGGCGCTGGACCTCGAGCAGGCAGTGTTCGGCACGACCGCGGAGGTTGAGTTTCCCACCGTGGTCGAGTGCAAGGAATGCTCCGGCAGCGGCGCCGAGCCGGGCCACGCGCCTGCGACCTGCGATACCTGCGGCGGCGCCGGCCAGGTGCGAATCAGCCAGGGCTTCTTTACCGTCCAGCAGACCTGCCCGCGCTGCAAGGGACGCGGGACCGTCGTCACCCAGCCCTGCGGGAGCTGCTCCGGCCAGGGCCGCATCCGCGAGCTTCGCAAGCTGTCGGTCAAGGTGCCGGCCGGCGTCGACACGGGCGATCGCATTCGACTGCCGGGCGAGGGCGAGGCGGGGCGCCAGGGCGGGCCGCGCGGGGACCTGTACGTCGAAATCGTCGTTCGCGAGCACCCCATCTTCGAGCGCGATGGCGCACACTTGTCCTGCGAGGTGCCGGTCAGCTTCACCACGGCCGCGCTCGGCGGAAGCATCGAGGTGCCCACGCTCGACGGACATGCCACGATCAAGGTTCCCGCCGAGACCCAGTCGGGCAGGGTGTTCCGACTGCGCGACAAGGGTGTCCGGCCGGTTCGCGGCGGCGCCACGGGCGACCTGTTCTGCCGGGTGGTGATCGAGACGCCGGTCGACCTCACGACGGAGCAGAAGCAGATGCTCAGGGATTTCGAGGTCTCGCTGACCGGCGACCCCACCCGCCATCACCCGCGCGAGCGGTCCTGGCTCGACGGCGTGAAGCGGTTTTTCGAGAACATTGGCAGCTGAGGTTGACGCCATGACGAACATCGCCGTCCTGGGAGTCAGCGGCCGGATGGGCCGCTGCCTGGTCCGCTCGATCCGCCAGTCGGGCGACCTGTCCCTGTCCGGCGCGCTGGCGTCTTCGGGCAGCCCGGCGCTGGGCCGCGACGCGGGCGACGTCGCGAATACCGGCCCCCTGGGTGTGAGCATCACGGCAAGCCGCGGCGACGCCCTGGCGGGGGCGGACGTGGCAATCGACTTCACCCTGCCGGCCGCCGCGATCGGCAACCTGGAGGCGGCGGCGGAACTGCGCATCCCGGTGGTCATCGGCACGACCGGCCTCGACGACGCGGCCCAGGCGGCCATCCGGCGCGTGTCCCACGACCTGCCGGTGCTGGTCGCCCCGAACATGAGCCTGGGCGTCAACCTGCTGTTCAGCCTGGTCGACCGCGCGTCGGCGGCCCTGGGCGAGGACTACGACATCGAGGTCTTCGAGGCCCACCACCGCAACAAGGTCGATGCGCCCTCGGGCACGGCGCTGCGCATCGCGGAAATCGCGGCCGGCGCGCGCGGCCGGATCCTGGCCGACATCGGCATCCACACCCGGGCCGGGCAGATTGGCCCCCGACCGCCGGGCGGCATCGGCTTCGCGGTGATGCGTGGCGGCGACATCGTCGGCGAACACCGGGTGACCTACGCCGGGATCGGCGAAAGCCTTGAAATCTCGCATCGCGCCAGCGACCGCATGACCTTTGCCTACGGCGCCGTGACCGCCGCGCGCTGGATCATCGGCCGGCCGCCGGGCCTCTACGGCATGGCCGACGTCCTCGGCATCTAGCGGGGCGGTCCGACCGGAGCGCCCGTCCCCCATGACGGGCGCGGTTTCATGGACACCCCGGGGCGCGGTCTTGTAAACTTCGCATTCAGGTTGGGACCCCACGTGTTTGGAATCAGCCAGCGGGCGGAGCCGAGAAGAGGTTCCACCCGCTAATCGTATGCGCGCCGCGCATTGGGACCAGACCGTGACCCGTTACGGGAGAGCCTGAGTGACTAGGACGCCAGCAGTACTCGCCCTCGAGGACGGCACGGTGTTCCGGGGCGTGTCCATCGGGGCTCCCGGCAGCACCGCCGGCGAAGTGGTATTCAATACCGCGATGACGGGCTACCAGGAAATCCTGACCGACCCTTCCTATTCCCGCCAGATCGTCACCCTGACTTACCCGCATATCGGCAACACCGGCGCCACCCCGGAAGACCTCGAGTCCGGCCAGATCCACGCGGCCGGCCTGGTGATCCGCGACCTGCCGCTGCTTCATTCGAACTGGCGCGCGAGCGAGTCGCTGGAGTCGTTCCTTACCCGTGGCAGCATCGTGGCGATCGCGGACATCGACACCCGGCGCCTGACGCGGATCCTGCGGGAAAAGGGCGCCCAGTCCGCCTGCATCATGACCGGGGACGCTGTCGACGCGGTCGCGGCCGTCCGGGTCGCGGGCAAGTTTCCCGGCCTGAAGGGCATGGACCTGGCCAAGGTCGTCAGCGTCAAGCGGCCGTACCAGTGGACCGAAGGCGGAATCTGGAACAGCGAGCCGCCGGGCCCCAGGACGGGGCCGCGGTTCCACGTCGTCGCCTACGACTTCGGCATCAAGCGGAACATCCTCCGGCTGCTGGTCGATCGCGGGTGCCGGGTTACGGTGCTGCCGGCAGAAACCCCGGCGGTCGACGCCCTGGCGCTGAAGCCCGACGGCGTCTTCCTGTCCAACGGGCCCGGTGATCCGGAACCCTGCGGCTACGCCATCGAGGCGATCCGGCGCATCCTGGAGACCGACCTGCCGGTCTTCGGGATCTGCCTGGGCCACCAGCTGCTGTCCCTGGCCAGCGGTGCGCGTACGGTCAAGATGAAGTTCGGGCATCACGGCGCGAACCACCCGGTCCAGGACCTGGATGCCGGGCGCGTGATGATCACCAGCCAGAACCACGGTTTCGCCGTGGACGAGGCCTCGCTGCCGGCCAACCTGAGGGCGACCCACCGGTCGCTGTTCGACGGCTCCCTGCAGGGCGTGGCGCGAACGGACCGGCCGGCCTTCAGCTTCCAGGGTCATCCGGAAGCGAGCCCGGGTCCGCGCGACATGGAGCCGCTGTTCGAACATTTCATCCACCTGATGGCGCGCCGGCAGCAGGTGATCCTCAAGGCCCACGCCGCGCGAAAGGCGGACGGTTGAGCATGAACCTGCTGGCTGACGACACTCGCGGGCGGACGGACTGACAGATGCCAAAGCGCACAGACATCAAGAGCGTCCTGATCATCGGCGCCGGCCCGATCGTCATCGGCCAGGCCTGCGAGTTCGACTATTCCGGCGCGCAGGCCTGCAAGGCGCTGCGGGAGGAGGGTTACCGGGTGATCCTGGTCAACTCGAATCCCGCCACGATCATGACCGACCCCGAGACCGCCGATGCCATCTACATCGAGCCCGTCGAATGGCGGACGGTCGCCAGCATCATCGAGAAGGAACGGCCGGACGCGCTGTTGCCGACGATGGGCGGGCAGACCGCCCTGAACACGGCGCTCGACCTGGTCCGCGAGGGCGTGCTGGAAAAATACGGCGTGGAGCTGATCGCGGCCTCGCGCGACGCGATCGACATGGCGGAGGACCGCGAACTGTTCCGCAACGCCATGCGCGAGATCGGGCTCGAGACGCCGCGTTCCTACATTGCCCACAGCATGGAAGAAGCGCTGGCCGTGCAGGCGGAAGTCGGCTTCCCGGCGGTGATCCGGCCGTCGTTCACGCTGGGCGGGTCCGGCGGCGGCATCGCCTTCAACCGCGAGGAATTCGAGCAGATCGTCGAGCGTGGGCTCGATGCCTCGCCGACCAGCGAAGTCCTGATCGAGGAGTCCGTCCTGGGCTGGAAGGAATTCGAGATGGAGGTCGTTCGCGACCGCAATGACAACTGCATCATTGTCTGCTCCATCGAGAACCTCGATCCCATGGGCGTCCACACCGGCGACTCGATCACCGTGGCGCCCGCGCAGACGCTGACCGACAAGGAATACCAGCGGATGCGCGACGCCTCGATCGCGGTGCTGCGCAAGATCGGGGTGGAGTGCGGCGGCTCCAACGTGCAGTTCGCCGTCAACCCGGCCGACGGCCGCCTGCTGGTTATCGAGATGAACCCGCGCGTGTCGCGTTCCTCGGCGCTGGCATCCAAGGCGACCGGTTTCCCGATCGCCAAGGTGGCGGCCAAGCTCGCCGTGGGCTACACGCTCGACGAGCTGAGGAACGAGATCACCGGCGGCGCAACCCCTGCGTCGTTCGAACCGTCGATCGACTACGTGGTCACCAAGGTGCCGCGCTTCACCTTCGAGAAGTTCCCGGGCACGGACAAGCGCCTGACCACGCAGATGAAGTCCGTCGGCGAGGCGATGTCGATGGGCCGGACCTTCCAGGAGTCCCTGCAGAAGGCCCTGCGCAGCCTCGAGACGGGCTACGACGGCCTCGATCCGGTCCTGCAGCTGCCGCTGGACGAGGAATCGGAGCAGGCCCTGGCGGAACAGTTGCGTCATCCCAGCGGCGACCGGCTGCTGTACGTCGGCGACGCCTTCCGCGCCGGCTGGAGCGTCGATCGCGTCTGGGACCACAGCCGCATCGATCCCTGGTTCCTGGTGCAGATCGAGGACCTGATCCGCGAGGAGGAACGGGTTCGCGCCGACGGCTTCGCCGGCTTGACGCGCGACCGGCTGCTGGCGCTCAAGCGCAAGGGCTTCTCCGACGCCATGCTCGCGAGGCTGAGCGGCGTCGCCGAGAAGCAGATCCGCTCGCGCCGTCACTCCTACGGCGTGCGCCCGGCCTTCAAGCGGGTCGACACCTGCGCGGCGGAATTCGCGACCTCGACCGCCTACCTGTATTCGACCTACGAGGAGGAGTGCGAGGCGGCGCCGACGGACCGGCGCAAGATCGTCATCCTCGGCGGCGGCCCCAACCGCATCGGCCAGGGCATCGAATTCGACTACTGCTGCGTGCACGCGGCGCTGGCGCTGCGGGAAGACGGCTTCGAGACCATCATGATCAACTGCAACCCCGAGACCGTGTCCACCGATTACGACACCTCGGACCGCCTGTACTTCGAGCCGCTGACCTTCGAAGACGTCATGGAGATCATCGACAAGGAGAAGCCCGAGGGCGTGATCGTGCAGTACGGCGGGCAGACGCCCCTGAAGCTGTCGCGGCTGCTGGCGGCGGCCGGCGCGCCGATCATAGGCACCACGCCGGATTCGATCGACGTCGCCGAGGACCGCGAGCGGTTCCAGAAACTGCTGACCCAGCTGGGCCTGCGCCAGCCGGCGAACGCGACCGCGCGGGCCGAGGAGCAGGCGGTGGAACTGGCCCGCGAGGTCGGCTTTCCGCTGGTCGTCCGGCCGTCCTATGTCCTGGGCGGCCGCGCCATGGAAATCGTCTACTCGGAGGAAGACCTCCGCCAGTACATGAACGAGGCAGTCAAGGTCTCCAACGACAGCCCGGTGTTGCTCGACCGCTTCCTGGACCTGGCCATCGAGGTGGACGTGGACGCCATCTGCGACGGCGAGGACGTGCTGATCGGCGGCATCATGGAGCACGTCGAGCAGGCCGGCGTGCATTCAGG
Source organism: Steroidobacteraceae bacterium (assembly GCA_035458405.1). Taxonomy (GTDB): domain Bacteria; phylum Pseudomonadota; class Gammaproteobacteria; order Steroidobacterales; family Steroidobacteraceae; genus SG8-30. The sequence goes on from DATHZW010000085.1 coordinate 10,229, forward strand.
GGACTCCAGCTGCTCGCTGCCGCCGGCCACGCTGTCGGCAGCGCTGCAGGACGAGATGCGCGCACAGACCCGCAAGATGGCGCGCGGGCTCAACGTGGTCGGCCTGATGAACGTGCAGTTCGCCGTCCAGAACGGCATCGTCTACGTGCTCGAGGTCAACCCGCGCGCGTCGCGTACCGTTCCCTTCGTCTCCAAGGCGACCGGCGTGCCGCTGGCCAAGGTCGCCGCGCGGGTGATGACGGGACGCAAGCTCAAGGAGCTCGGCGCCACCGTGGAGCGGATCCCGCGCTACTACTCGGTCAAGGAAGCCGTCTTCCCGTTCAACAAGTTCCCGGAATCGGACCCGATCCTCGGCCCCGAGATGAAGTCGACGGGCGAGGTCATGGGCACCGGCCGCACCTTCGGCGAGGCCTACGCCAAGTCGCAGCTGGCGGGCGGCGCGGCGCTGCCGACGCGGGGCGTCGCCCTGTTCAGTGTGCGCGACCGCGACAAGCCGGCCGCCGTCGACATTGCGCGGCGCCTTATCCTCAAGGGCTTCGAGATCGTCGCAACCGACGGCACCGCGCGTGAGCTGGAGTCGGCGGGCGTGCCCTGTCGCAAGGTCTTCAAGGTCCGCGAGGGCCGCCCGCACATCGTCGACATGATCAAGAACGACGAGATCGACCTGATCGTCAACACGACGGAGGGCAAGCAGGCCATTCGCGAGTCGCGCTCCATCCGCCGTGAGGCGGTGCTGCGCAAGGTGACCTACTACACGACGGTGTCGGCCGCGCGGGCGACTTGCGATGCGCTCGAACACCTGTCAAACATGCAGGTCAACCGGCTGCAGGACCTGCATGAGGAGCTGAACGCGTGAGCCGCACACCGATCACGCTGAGGGGCGCAGAGAAGCTGCGCGCCGAGCTGAAGAAGCTGAAGGGCGAGGCGCGACCGGAGGTGATCCGGGCGATCGCCGAGGCCCGGGCCCATGGCGACCTGTCCGAGAACGCCGAATATGCGGCGGCTCGCGAGCAGCAGGGGTTCATCGAGGGCAGGATCAAGGAAATCGAGTGGCGGCTGTCGCATTCCCACGTCATCGACCCCAAGGCGCTGCCGGCCTCCGGCAAGGTCGTGTTCGGGGCGACCGTGGACATCGAGGACGCGACCGGCGCCAGGTCGACCTACCAGATCGTCGGTGACGACGAGGCGGACATCCGCCAGGGTTTCATATCGATCAAGTCCCCGATAGCGCGTGCCCTGGTGGGCAAGGCGGCAGGCGACGAGGTCGACGTGGCGGCGCCGGGGGGTACCAAGACCTACGAGATCATCGACGTCCGCTACGTCTGAGCTTTAGTTAAGTATCAGGTAGAAGAATTTTTGATAATTCTTTGTTTTTCTTGTAGAAAAGCCCGACGTTCCCGATCGTTTGAATGAGTTCCGAACGGGTCTTTTCGGCAAGGCTCGAAAGGACTTCGGTGCGCAGCGCCCGGTCG
>DATHZW010000086.1:0-12032 GCA_035458405.1 Steroidobacteraceae bacterium
CAGTTCCCGGGCGCGCGGCGCGAGCTCCCGCAAGCCGTCCTGTGGCCTCAGCATCAGTACGGGCTGCTGCACCACCGGCAGTTCGCCGGCAGCGTCGAAACCGGGTGCCGCCACCATGACCACGCGCCGCACCCGGTCGGGCCGCGCCGCTGCCAGCGCGGCGGCGATGAACGACCCGCCTTCGTAGCCAAGCAGGTCGAGCTGTCGGAAGCGCATGTGGTCGATGAAGTCGCCGACGGCCATGGCATGGCTCTCGATCGACGGCTGCGCCAGGACCGCGTCGGACTCGCCGAAGCCCGGCAGGTCCGGTGCATAGACCGATCGGTCCGTACCCAGGCGCCCGAGGAGGCCGCCAAAGACGCGGCCCGTGGCGGGCCCCGCGTCCAGGCAGACCAGCGTGGTGAGCTCGTCGAAGCCGCCGTTCGACGGAAACGCGCTGCGCAGGTGCAGCTGGCCATAGCGGCAATCCACGTACATTCGTCGCACGCTCGCCGGCGGCGAACGGTCGTCCTTTCGTTCTCTTGGCATGTCAGGCGAGTCTCAGGTACCAGGCGTAGTCGAGCTCGGTCGGCTCGGAATTGAAACGCTCGCATTCGGCGCGCTTCACCGCCATGAACACGCGCACGAAATCGGCGCCCAGGTACCCGTTAAGTAATGCCGAGGCTTCGCAGCGATCGAGCGCGGCATGCCAGTTGAGCGGCAGCGTCGGGTCCGTCGGCAGTTCGTAGCCGTTGCCCGTCACCGGCGCGCCCGGGTCGATGCGGTTGACGATGCCGTGGTGCATCCCGGCAAGGACGGTCGCCACCGCCAGGTAGGGGTTGGCATCCGCGCCGCAGATGCGGTGCTCGACGTGGCGCGACGCCGCCGGTCCGGAAGGAATCCGGAAGCCCACCGAACGGTTGTTGACGCCCCAGGTCGCGGCGATCGGCGCGTAGGACTGCCGCCGGAAGCGCCGGTAGGAGTTGGCATTGGGGGCGAATACGGCCATCGCCTCGGCCATGCTCGCCTGCATCCCGCCGATCGCGTGCCGCAGCAGCGGCGTGCCCGCCGGATCCGGGCTCGCGAACAGGTTGGCGCCGTCCGCCCCGGCCAGGCTGACGTGCACGTGCATGCCGCTGCCCGCGATGCCGGCGAACGGCTTGGCCATGAACGTCGCCACCCGGCCGTGCCCGGCGGCGACGCCGCGCACCAGGCGCTTCCACTGGATGGCGTCGTCGGCGGCCGCCAGCGCGTCGGGACGATGCTCCAGGGTGACCTCGAACTGGCCCGGCGCATATTCGGACATCAGGGTGCGTACCGGCAGGCCCTGCGCCCGGGCGGCGCGATAGATGTCGTCGAACAGCGGCGACATCTCGTCGAGCTTGCCAAGGCCATAGGCGTCGTGCCGGACGGAGGGCTCGCCGCTGACGAGGCCGGTGGCGGGCTTGACGCCCGCCCCGTCGGGTTCGACCAGGTAGAACTCGAGCTCCACGGCGACCACCGGTTGCAGGCCGTCGGCAACGAGCCGGTTCACGACCCGCGCCAGCGCGTGCCGCGGATCCGCCACGGCGGGCGCGCCGTCCTCGTCGAACATGGTCATCAGCAGCTGGCCGGTCGGCCTGGCCAGCCAGGGCGCGATCTTCAGCGTGCCCGGCACCGGCCAGCATTGCTTGTCGGCGTCGCCGTTCGACCACACCAGCCCGGTTTCCTCGACATCCTCGCCGCGCATGTCGAGGCCGAGGATCGATCCCGCGACGTTGCGTCCGTTACCGTAGAGGGACTCGAGTTCCTGGCGCGCAATCGTCTTGCCGCGCGCGACGCCACCCAGGTCCGTGATCACGACCTGGATGGCCTCGACCTCCGGATGCTGGTCCAGGAATGCCCGCGCTTCTTCAGGGTCGGCTTTCATGACTTTGACGTTCCCGCTGGCCCGGCGATGCGCCGGAGCTCGTTGACGCACTGCGCCCAGGCCGAGGCCAGGCGATCGACGCTCGCCGCCGGCGTCACCGGCGACATCAGCATCATGTTATGAAACGGCGTGATCACCAGTCCGCGGTTCAGCAGGTACAGCCTGATGGCGTCCGGCAGCAACGACGGCAGCTTGTCGATGGATTGCCGCCCCGTCCTCGGCGGCTCCCGCGTGAATCCCACCTCGAGCCTCGCCCCCACCCGTTGCACGTGCCACGGCAGTCGCTCGGCGTCGACGAGCTGCTCGAGGCCGTCCTCCAGCCTCTCGGCCATCGCGAGCATGTGGGTGTAGGCCGCCGGCGTCATGACATGCTCGAGGCAGGCCCGCAGCGCCGCCATCGCCATCGGGTTGCCGGCCAGGGTCGTACCGATTCCGGAGTGGCCCGGGGGCTTGGAGGCAAGCATGCCGCGAATGCGCTCCTCCACCTCGGCGGTGAAGCCGTACACGGCGCAGGGAAAGCCACCCGCAACCGCCTTGCCCGCAATGAAGAAGTCGGGCTCGAGCCGCGCCACCCTCGAGTAGCCGCCGATGCCGGAAGACAGCGTGTGGGTCTCGTCGATCGCGAGCAGCGTCTGGTGCCGCCTGGCGAGCCGGCCCAGCGCATCCAGGAAGCCGGGGTCGGGCAGCACCATGCCGGCGTTGGTCATGACCGGTTCCGCGAGGATGCAGGCGACGTCGCGCGCCTTCAGGACGGACTCCACCGCGGCGAGGTCGTTGAACTCCACGCAGCGCGTGTTGACGGCGAGGTCCGTCGCCTGGCCGACGAGCCCAGGACGGTTCCGGACCGTGCCGGCCTCGAGCCTGACGAAGGCGTCGTCCACCATGCCGTGGTAGCACTGGTCGAAGACCAGGATCGCGGGACGCCGCGTTATCGCCCGCGCCCAGCGGATCACCGAGCGGTTGGCGTCGGAGGCGGTCTGCGCCATCTGCCAGAAAGGCAGGCCGAACTGCGCGGCCAGCAACTCGCCGGCGACGGTCGCGTCCTCGCCGGGCAGCATCGTCGTCAGGCCGCGTCTTGCCTGCGCCGTGAGCGCCGCCGTCACCGCCGGCGGCGAATGACCGAACATCGCGCCGGTGTCGCCGAGACAGAAATCGGCGTAGCGGTTGCCGTCCACGTCCTCCAGCTCGGCTCCCTGCGCCGCCGCGACGTGCATCGGGAAGGGCGTCCCCCAGTCGCTCATCCAGTGCATCGGCACGCCGGCGAGCCAGTGGCCCTTGCCGCGCCCCGCCAGCACGCGCGAACGCGCATGTCGCGAGACAAATGCCGCGCGTTGGGTCTCGAGCATGAGCTCGACGGCGTGGCGAGGGATTCCGGCGATGGTCACGGTCACGTCCGACCCCAGGGGCTGCCATGACGGCAGCGCACAAGAGTACTGGCAATACCCGGGCGGTATCCACTGCCGGCGAGCGGCGGGCGCAGCGCACGGACGGTTCGGGTATATTCCGCTCTTCCCCGGATTCACCAGGACCGTCATGCGCCGTCTCGCCATCGTCGCTGCACTCTTGCTTGCCGCCTGTGGTTCACCTGGGCCCGACGGGTCGACCCGTTCGTCCAGGGAAGTCGTGGTCGCCGCCGATGCCGCGCCCGGTTCCGCCGCCGAGTCCAACTGGCGCCGCTTCGCCGACAACGTCGGGGTCTGGGCGCCCGGATATGCGCTGACGCTGCGCCTTGGCGTCGACGCTGGCCCGCCCGCTGCCCGGGCTGCCGAGGTACGGCAAGGCGCGGTGCAGATCGCGGCGCTGCCGCCGGACGAGGCGACCGGGCTCGTGCCGGAGCTGGCGCTGCTGTCCGCGCCGGAGCTGTTCGGCTCGCAGGACGAGGCGGACTACATCCTCGACAGGATCGTGCTCGACCCCTATCGCCGCCTCTTTTCGGAGAAAGGCTTCAGGCTGCTGGACTGGGTCGATGACGACTGGTCCGACCCGCCGGCTCGCCGCATCTACCGGACGGGCGTGATCGTCGCCGACAAGGGCTGGTTCGAACGACTGACGCCGCACGATCGCGACGTCTTCCAGCAGGCCTACGGCAGCGCGGGCGCGGCGCGCGCCGACAGTCGTGCCGCCGCCCGGGGCGCGGCCGAGGCTGGCGCTGGCGGCGCGACGGTCAGCGAAACGCCACCCGCGGCGCCCGCGGAATGGAGCGAGGCGACCCGCGAGGCGCATCGAGCGATCATCGCCAGGGCCGGCGGCCGGGCGCAGGAAATCTACGACCTCGTCGTCCGCGCCCGGCAGGAATTTGCCGCCGGTCTCGCGGGCCCGGGCACCGCCGAGGCGGCTGTCCCCGCGCGCTAGCGCCACGATCCGGGATGCGTCCCGGCGCGTCCGCAGGCCGCGCCAGTGCCGAAGCCCGGCTCCCGCCCTCAGTCGTATTCGTCGTACTTCAGCGCCTTGCCGCGCACGCGCTCGGCCGGATACTTGCGCGCGTTCTCCTCGAGCTTGCGCGTGACCGCCTGCAGCAGGTCGACGTCCAGCCGATCGGCGACGCGAACCAGGTACACCAGGATGTCCGCCAGCTCTGCTTCCGCCCGCTGCCGGCGGTCGCTGTCCGGCACAAGGCTCTCCGCTTCCGTCAGCCACTGGAAGATCTCGACCAGTTCGGCCGCTTCCACCGACAACGCCATGGCGAGGTTCTTCGGGCTGTGGAACTGCTCCCAGTCCCGTTCGGCGATGAAGTCCCTCAGGCGCATCTTCAGCTCGGCAAGATCCCTGATGTCCCCGGCCATGACGATCTCCGCCTGTGCGTCCCTTCGTTGCGCCCATGTTACAGATCGGGGCGGGCCAGAGTCCGCTTCGCCTGTATATCGGGCAATTGCGCGCCTTCCGGCCCGATCATAGAATTTCGCGTGGAATTGACGGACTTGTGCCACAGGGAGTAGTGAAAATGAAGCAAGTCATGGCGTATTCCGTGCCGCTGGCAGCGCTTGCGCTGGCCGTCGCGGCACAGCCGGCCGCCGCGGAGCAGGGCGACTGGATGCTGCACCTGCGTGCGATCGAGATCTCGCCGGTCGAGGACCCCAGGGACTTCGACATCAGCAACAAGCTCGCGCCCGACCTGTCCATCGGTTATTTCCTGACCGATCATTTCGCGCTGGACCTGTTGCTGACGATCCACCAGAAGCACGATCTCAGTGATTACAACAGCGGCGACAGGCTTGGCGACTTCAAGCAGCTGCCACCGACGCTGTTGGGCCAGTGGCACTTCAACCCCGACGGCAGGTGGCGGCCGTACGTCGGCGCCGGCATCAACTACACGATGATCGCCGACGAGAACCTTGGAGGGATCACGCTGAGCGACAGCATCGGCCCGGCCGCGCAGGTCGGCATGGACATCGGCCTCGGCAGGAACTGGTCGATCTCGCTCGACGTCAAGAAGATCTGGATGGAATCCACGGTGCGGCTAGACGGCGTGAAGCTCGACACCGTGAAAGTGGACCCGTGGCTGTTCGGCATCGGCTTCGGCTATCGCTTTGGCCAGGAAGCTGCGCCGCCCCCGCCGCCCCCGCCGCCGGCCAGGGCGGCCCCGCCCCCGCCGCCACCGCCCCCACCACCGCCGCCGCCGAAGGACAGCGATGGCGACGGCGTGCTTGACGGCCAGGATCGCTGCCCCGGCACGACCCCGGGGGTCAAGGTGGACGCGATCGGCTGCTTCGTCGAGGCGACGCTCAAGCTGAACTTCGAATTCGACTCGGCCAGGCTCACCGGCGAGGACATGAAGCAGCTCGACGGCGCGCTGTCGAACCTGAAGAGCTTCCCGGCGGACGTCGTCTCCAGCATCAAGGTCAACGTTGCCGGCCACACCGACAGCCGCGGCCGCGACGCCTACAACCAGGGTCTCTCCGAGCGGCGCGCCGCCTCGGTCAGGGACTACCTGGTTGCCAGCGGCTTCCCGGCCGGGCAGATCGATACGGTCGGCTACGGCGAGACCCAGCCCGTGGCGGACAACGCCACCGAAGAGGGCCGCGCCGCAAACCGTCGCGTGGTGATCACCACGAGGCGTTGAGCAATCGATGGCAGGCGCCCTCGGGGGGGCCTGCCACGGTTATGCGGGGGCCGGGCGCTGCGTTGGCGTCCGGCCCCCTTGTCAATTCGGGGACAGCCCGCCCATTTCAGCAAGCTGCCGGCCCGCAGGCGCGGCTCACCAGGGCAGTTCCTTCCCCTGGAAGTGCAGGAACCTTCCGCTATCCGACAGCGTCAGGGATTCAATCACCTTGCGCATGCCGGCCGCGCTGTCGGCCGTCTCCACGGGAGCGGACGGCCCGCCCATGTCCGTCCGCACCCAGCCCGGGTGCATGGGCACGGCGATGATGCCTCGCGCCTTGAGATCCACGGCCATGGACTTCATGACCGCGTTCGCCGCCGCCTTGGACGAGCGGTAGACGTAGTAGCCGCCGCTCGTGTTGTCACGGATCGAGCCCATTACCGAGGTCAGCGTGACGATCTTCTTCTGCTCGCTGCAGGCCACGTGCTCCACGAACGCCTCCGCCATCTTCATCGGCGCGAGCACGTTGACCGCCAGCACCCGGCTCCACTCCGCGTAGTCCGTCGCGCCGAAGCGCTTCGAGCCCATCACCCCGGCCACGTTGAACAGCAGGTCGATCGGCGTTCCCGCCAGCTCGGCGGCAAGGCGATCGATGGCCGCGAAATCGGTGACGTCCAGCGCGTGCACGGTCACACGCGGTTCCCCGTCGGCCAGTGCCTGCAGCGCCGGAGCGTCGGTCGCGCGCGCGGTGGCGATGACGCGCCATCCGTTGGCCGCGTACTGGCGGGCCAGTTCCAGGCCCAGGCCGCGGTTGGCGCCAGTGATCAGCACGGTAGGCATTCTGCAGGCTCCTTGCGATGAGGCCCGGATTACAGGCCGCGATCCGAGACTTTAGTGTAACGGAGCCGCACGGACGGCCGCCCGCGGCGCGGCCTCGTCGCCGGGCTGCGGGTGTTGCGGGGGGGCGAATTGACGATAGACTCGGCAGGGATCAAGCAACGGGGGACCGGCCATGCAGACCGTCAAGCACCTGCTCGAAGGCAAGCAAGGGGCAGTGTTCACCGTCGAGGCCGAGGACCCGGTGCGAACCGCGATCCAGCTGATGGCCCAGCACCACATCGGCGCCTTGCCGGTGATGCGCGGCCCCGAACTCGCCGGAATCATTTCCGAGCGCGACTATGCCCGCAAGGTCGTACTGATGGGCCGGAATTCTGCCGAGACCCCGGTGTGGCAGATCATGAGCGCGCCGGTCCTGACCGTAGGCGTCGAGGACACCGTCCAGCACTGCATGCAGCTGATGACCGGGCACCGCATTCGTCACCTGCCGGTGGTCGAAGGCGCGGTGTTGATCGGCATGATCTCGATCGGCGACTGCGTCCGCTCCGTCATCGAGGCGCAGCAGCAGGAAATCGACGAGCTGAAGCGCTACATCTCGACCTGACACGGTGCCAGGCACCGCTTGCGCCGAGGTGTCAGGCACCGCCCCTTGCGTCGCGCCAGACCAGGCCTTGTGCCAGCGGTGCCAGACACCTGTTGGCGGCGCCGGGCACCGCCAACCAGCTCACCACTCGCCGGTGTTCGGCATCGACGCCCAGGGCTCGGCCTGCGGCAGCGCGCCACCCTTCTGCAACAGCTCGATCGAGATGTTGTCGGGTGAGCGCACGAAGGCCATGCGGCCGTCGCGCGGCGGCCGGTTGATGGTGACGCCCGCCTTCATCAGCTGGTCGCAGAGCGCGTAGATGTCGTCCACCTCGTAGGCCAGGTGCCCGAACGCCCGGCCGATGCCGTAGACCTCCGGATCCCAGTTGTAGGTCAGCTCGACCATCGCCCGCTCCTCGTCGCCGGGTGCGGCCAGGAACACGAGCGTGAAGCGCCCCTTTTCGCTGTCGTAGCGGCGGACTTCCACCAACCCGAGCTTGTTGCAGTAGAAATCGAGCGATTGCCCGAGGTCGGTGACCCGAACCATGGTGTGGAGGTAGCGCATGGGTAATACCGTGAGTCGTGAGTCGTGAGTCGTGAGTCGTGAGTCGAAAGATAGCACGACCTTCTTACCACTCACGACTCACGACTCACATCCTCAGAACATCTCCGACGAATCCGGCGGCTCAACCTCCGCCGGGTTGCGCGAGGGTATCCAGTCGCCGGTGATCATCTGGTCGTAGGACTGTCCCGGACCGACCATCGGATAGACGCCGGCATCCGGGTCGATGATGACCTCGAGGAAGGCCGGGCCCTTGAAGCGCACGAACTCCCCGACCACGCGCTCGACATCCGCCTTCCGATCCAGCCGCACGGCGAAGGAAAAGCCATCCGCCTGCGCCGCCTTGACGAAGTCCTTCTTGTGCAGCGACTTGTCCGAGGCCGACAGCCGCCCCTTGTGGAACAGCTTCTGCCACTGCTTGACCATGCCGTCGCCGAAATTGTTGAGCACCACGACCTTGACCGGCAGGTCGTAGGTGGTCACGGTCTCCAGCTCGCCGAGGTTCATGCGGATGCTGGCATCGCCGTCGATGTCGATGACCAGGCGGTCGGGGTGCGCAAACTGCGCGCCGATGGCCGCCGGCAGGCCGAAGCCCATGGTCCCCATGCTGCCCGAGGTCAGCCACTGCCGCGGGCCGGCGAAGTCGAAGTACTGCGCCGCCCACATCTGGTGCTGGCCGACGCCGGTCGAGATGATCGCCTGGCCGCGCGTGATGCGGTTGATCTCCTCGATCACGTAGTAAGGCTGGATCAGCTCGCTGTCGCGATCGTAGTTCATCGCATAGGTGCGCCTGAGCTCATCGCAGTAGCGGTGCCAGTTGCCCCAGTCGCGCCTGAAGCCCGTGGACTCGCCGTGCTCGAGCAGCGCCACCAGCGCGTCGGACATCACGCCGACATGGCTGAAGTCGACCCGCTTGACCTTGTTGACCTCGGAGCCGTCGATGTCGAGATGGATGATGTGCTTCGCATTGCGCGCGAACTTCTTCGGCAGGCCGGCGACCCGATCGTCGAAACGCGCGCCGACCGCGATCAACAGGTCGCAGTCCTCGACGGCGTAGTTGGCGTAGGCCGCGCCGTGCATGCCGAGCATGTGCATCGTCAGCGGGTCGGTCGTGTCGCAGCAGCCGATGCCCATCAGCGTGGTGACGACCGGAACCTCGAAGGCGGCGACGAAATTCCTCAGCGCCTTGGAAGCCTTGCCGCTTATCACCCCGCCGCCGGCGTAGATCAGCGGGCGGTGCGACTGCGCGAGCATGCGGAAGAACTCTTCGCAGGCCTGCGTGTCGAGCTTCGACCGATGCAGGCGCGCGAGGCGCTGCCGGTAACCGGGTATCGGCAGGCGGTTAGTGCCGTGGAAGGTACCCTTCCAGTTCTGCACGTCCTTGGGGATGTCCACGACGACCGGCCCCGGCCGGCCGGTGCGCGCGATCTCGAACGCCGTGCGGACGGTTGCCTCGAGCCGGGACGGGTCGGTCACCAGGAACACGTGCTTGGCGACCGAGCCCATGATCGACGTCACGGGGGCTTCCTGGAAGGCATCGGTACCGATGGCCGCGGTCGGCACCTGGCCGCAGATCATCACGATGGGAATCGAATCCGCCATGCAGTCGCGGATCGGCGTCGCCATGTTCGTCGCGCCGGGACCCGACGTGACCATGGCCACGCCGACCTTGCCGCTGGCGCGCGCGTAGCCCGCCGCCATGAAGCCGGCGCCCTGCTCGTTGGCAGGCACGATCAGGGGCATGCCGTGCCGGCCGGCCTCCTGCTCACGCTTGTTGTAAATGAAGACCGAGTCGTAGCTCGGCAGGATGGCGCCGCCGGAATACCCGAAAATCGCGTCGACGCCCTCGTCGGCCAGCACCTGCACGATCATCTCGGCGCCCGTCATGGTGGCGCCGGCGAGCGGGTGTGCCTCGGCTCCCGGGAGCTCGAAATTTTCGTCCAACCCATCCACGGAGCGGCCCTTGCGGATTATTGCAGTGCAAGAGAGACTAGCAGCGACGCCATGCCCCGTCCATTTCGGCGATCGCAGGGCTCCGGAAGGGGTCTGGGCGGGCCCGGGCTGCGCCACTACGCGGGAGTTCACCATGCGCCACATCATTTCGATCCTGCTGCAGAACGAAGCCGGTGCCCTGACCCGGGTTGCCGGCATGTTCTCGACCCGCGGCTACAACATCGAGTCGCTCTCCGTGGCGCCGACCGACGAGCCCACGGTGTCGCGCCTGACGCTGGTGACCTCCGGCAACGACGCGGTGATCCACCAGATCGTCAGCCAGCTGCAGAAGCTGATCGACGTGGTCAACGTCGACGACATGACCCGTGGCGAGCACTTCGAGCGCGAGGTGGCCCTGCTGAAGTTTCGCGTCAACGTGAAGGGCATCGACCCGCTGGTCAGGCTGGTGACCGAGGTGGACGGCAAGGTGCTGTCGGGCACGCTCGGCAGCTTCGTCGTGGCGCTGACCCACAGCGAGGCCGAGGTCAACCACTTCATCGCCCAGGCCACGCAGCACGCCGAACTGATCGAGGTGGTCCGCAGCGGCGCGCTGGCCATCGGCCAGGGCGAGCGCGTACTCAGGCTGACGCACTCCACATGACGCTCGAGGTCGCGACCCCGGCCGACATCGCCGACATCGTGGCCCTGGTCGAGTCGGCATTTCGTGGCGACGCCAGCCGGGCGGGCTGGACCACCGAGGCCGACCTGCTGGACGGCCGGCGTACGGGACCCGACGAGATCGGCGCCATCCTGGCCGACCCCGACCACTGTCTCCTGGTGGAGCGCGACCCGGACGGCGCCTTGCTGGCAAGCGTCGTGCTGAAGCGGGACGGCGATGCCGCCTGGCTCGGCATGCTGGCGGTCCGCCCGACCAGCCAGCGCGGCGGCATCGGCCGGCGCGTGGTCCAGGCCGCCGAGGCCTGGGTCGCGACCCGGTGGCGAGCCGGCCGGATGCGCATGACCGTCATCGTGCAACGCGCCGAACTCATCGCCTGGTACGAGCGGCGCGGCTACCGCCGCACCGGCGAAACCGCCCCGTTCTTCTACGGCGATGAGCGCTTCGGCCTGCCCAGGCGGCAGGACCTGTCGTTCATCGTGCTGGAAAAGGCCCTCCCCGGAACGCCGCCCGGCTGACCCGGCGCCCCGCCCCGCGCGTCAGGCCCGGCGCAGCAGTTCGACCACCTGCCGGGCCGCCCGCAGTCCGCTGAGATGCGCGCCGTGCAAGGTCCCGTAGGCGGACTGCTCGGTGTGCTCACCCGCGAAGACGATCCGCTCGCCGACCGGCCGGGTCAGCAGTTCCCGCGCGCCGTAGCGCCCGGGCAGGCAATGCGAATACGCGCCACGACTGTACGGATCGGCCGCCCAGGCCGTCGCGGCGCCGCGATCGAACAGGCGCTTGACGTCGTTGCCGAGCATCTGCGCCAGCTCGCCCAGGCCATGGTCGATCGCCGCCGCCTCGCCCGCCGCCTCGAGCTCATGGGCCAGCGCCCCGGCGGCCGCGCCGACGGCCACGTTGCTGTCCCACAGCCGCGTGAGGTAGCTCATGCCGCGTGCGCCTGCGCGCTGCTGGCGCAGCCCCTCGCTGAGCTCGCCGGGAAACACGTTCTTCTTGAAGCGCAGCGCAACCTTGTTCATCAAGCCCAGCGGCAGGTCATGGTGCGCCTGCAGCATCTCGGCGGGCAGGTAAGGCGAGAAGACGAGGCTGCCCTGCGCCACGATCGAGGATGGCACCGCGACGACCACGGCCCGCGCCGACAGGGTGCCGGCCGGCGTGTCCAGCGAGACGCCGCGGCCGGTCCAGCGCACCCGCGAGACCGGCGTACGCAAGCGAACGTCGACGCCCCGCGCGTAATGCTCCAGCAGCGTGCCATAGCCTTTCGGGATCAGGAGGTCGTCGCCCTTGTCGACGTAGTGATGGCTGTCCAGCGCCGAGAAACCGGATGGCTCGACACCCTCCCAGGCCGTGAGCCTCGCGGCCGCGAGCGGATACCAGGGATCCTGGCGGGTCTCGAGCGTGAAGGCCTGCTCGGCCGGGATGTCGAGGCCGCGCCGGCCCGCCGCCTCGAGTTCGCGGTTCATCCTCTCGCCCAGGGCGCGCAATCCGGTCGTGGGGGGGGGGGGGGGGGGGGGGG
>DATHZW010000087.1:0-3632 GCA_035458405.1 Steroidobacteraceae bacterium
GGGCGACCGCGCTGGTGGCCAGGGTGCTGGACGAGCCGACGGCCGAAGACCGGCAGCGGCTGCGCGCCTTCGCGCTGTCGCGGGGCGTCGAGTTCTACCTGCAGCCCGGCGGGCTCGACAGCGTCGTACCCCTGGACCCGCCGGCTACGCCGCTCAGCTACCGGCTGCCGGAGTTCGACGTCGAGATCACCTTCCAGCCGACCGACTTCATCCAGGTGAACGCCGCGATCAACGCCCAGGCGGTCTCGCTGGCGCTGCAGCTGCTGCAGCCCGCCGCCAGCGACAGCGTGCTGGACCTCTTCTGCGGGCTCGGCAACTTCACGCTGCCGGTCGCGCGGCGCGCCGGTCGCGTGATCGGCGTCGAGGGCGAGGCCGGCCTGGTCGCCAGGGCGCGCGCCAACGGCGCCGCCAACGGCATCACCAACGCCGAGTTCCACGTCGCCGACCTCAGCGGCGATCCGGGCGAGCTTCCCTGGGCGCGCGGCGCCTTCGAACGCGTCCTGCTGGACCCACCGCGTGCCGGCGCGGCCGGCGTGCTGCCCCTCATCGGGCGCCTGCGGCCGGCCCGCATCGTCTACGTGTCCTGCCATCCGGCCAGCCTGGCGCGTGACGCAGGGAGCCTGGTCAACCAGCACGGATACCGGCTGGCCGCGGCCGGCGTGATGGACATGTTCCCGCATACTGCGCACGTGGAATCCATCGCGGTATTCGAGGACGCCTCGTGAAGAAGGGCCCGGACAAGCGGGGGAGTCGGCGGTGACGCTGGGTCCGCTCATGATCGACCTCAAGGGCGTCGCCATCGAGCCGGACGAGCGCGACCTGCTGGAGCACCCCTTGGTGGGCGGCGTAATCCTCTTTTCCCGCAATTACGAGAGTCCGGCCCAGCTGGCCCGGCTCACGGCCGACATCCATGCCCTGCGCACGCCGCGGCTGCTGGTCGGCGTGGATCACGAGGGCGGGCGCGTGCAGCGGTTCCGCGACGGGTTCACCCGGCTGCCCGCGTTGCGCGCCATCGGCCGCAGGCACGTCGCGGATCCCGGCGCCGGGGTCGCGCTGGCGCGCCAGCTCGGCTGGCTGATGGCGGCCGAAGTGCGCGCCTGCGGCGTGGACCTGTCCTTTGCCCCCTGCGTGGATCTCGACTACGGCGTCAGCGAGGTCATCGGCGATCGCGCCTTTCATGCGCGCGCGGAGCGCGTCTCGGAGCTGTCGGTGGCCTGCCTGATGGGCATGCGCGACGCAGGCATGGCGGGGACGGCCAAGCACTTCCCCGGACATGGCGCCGTGACGGCCGATTCGCACGTCGCGCTGCCCGTGGACAGGCGCGAACTCGCGGATCTGGACGCCGACCTGATGCCCTACCGGCGCCTCATCGCCAACGGCCTGCTGTCGGTCATGGCGGCGCACGTCGTGTTCCCGGAGGTCGACCGGCTGCCCGCCAGCCTGTCGCGGCACTGGATCGAAGGCGAATTGCGGGGCAGACTCGGGTTTCGCGGGGCAGTATTCACGGACGACCTGAGCATGAAAGGGGCGGCGGCATTCGGATCGATCATCGAACGGGCGGGTCTCGCGCTGGCCGCCGGCTGCGACATGCTGCCGGTCTGCAACGAGCGCGCGGCGGTCGAGACGCTGCTGGAGGGGCTGCGCGACGAGCCGGACCCGCTGCGACAGGTGCGGCTCGTCAGGCTGCACGGGCGCGGGTCGGCCGGCCTCGCGGAGTTGCAGTCGCAGCCGCGCTGGCGGGACAGCGCCGCCGCCGCCGCGCACTGCCTCGACGTGCCTGAACTGAGGCTGGACGCATGAACGACGAGCACCCCGTGGACGCCTGGCGGATGCTGATCGAGGCGCTGCCCGACGGCGCGGCGCTGGTCGACGCGCGGCAGCCGGACATGCCCGCGGTCTACGTCAACCCGGCGCTGGAGCGGATGACGGGCTACTCGGCCGGCGAGCTCATCGGCCGCAACCTGCGCATCCTGCAGGGGGACACCCCGGGCCAGGTCGGGGTCCGCCGCCTGCGCGATGCGCTCGCGGCTGGCGTCGAAACGCGCGCGCTCGTGCAGAACTACCGCAAGGGCGGCGAGCCCTTCTGGGTCGAGGTGCATCTCGTGCCGGTACGCGACGCCCGCGGCGAGGTGACGCACTGGGCGTCCCTGCATCGCGAGGCCGAGGCCAGGGGTTCGGTCGACGAGGGCGGCACCGGGCGCTTCCAGGCGATGGCGCCCCGGCTCGTGCCCAGGCAGGACCCGCTCACCGGCTTCAGGAACCGCGAGTCCTTCGACGAGTTGCTCACGCACCAGCTGGCCGTCGCCAGGCGCGAGGCGGTCGGCCTGACGCTGTTCCTGGTCGCCGTGGACGACCTCGAGCGCTACAGCGACGCCTTCGACCGGTCCGCGGGCGATGCGCTGCTGAAGCGCGTTTCCCACGTGCTGGGCACCTGCTTCCGGCGCGCCAGCGACGTCCTGGCGCGATACGACGACGGCGCCTTTGCGGTGCTGGCCACGTCGATGGACGGCGCCCAGATGCAGGCGCACGCCAGCACGGTCTGCGCGCGCGTCGCCGACCTGCGCATCCACCACCCGCGTTCCCGCTACCGGCGCTTCGTCACGCTCTCGATCGGCGCCGTCGGCGGCCCGCCACCGGCCGGGATGGATGCGACGGGACTGGTGGCCTCGGCCCGCGAGGCCCTCGGCGAGGCGCAGGCGGACGGCGACACGGCGGTCGTCCGGGAGCTGCGGCCGGCGGAGTAAGTCGTCCGGTCAGGCGGCGCCGAGCGCGGCCAGCACGGTTTCCGCCGTGCGCGGGCGCTGGGACTCCTCGCTCGAGTCGATCGTGAAGCGCAGGCGGTGCGAGCCATCCATGCGATAGCGCTGCGGCTGCCTCTGCACCAGCGTGATCACCCGCGCCGGATCGACCTTGTGGTCTTCCGAGAACTGGACCAGTCCGCCGCTCGCAGCAACTTCCAGGCGCTGGATGCCCAGCGGCGCGGCGCGCAGCTTCAGGCCGGCGATCCGGAACAGGACCTGCGCCGGCGCGGGCAGCGGACCGAAGCGGTCGATCATCTCGGCCTGCAGGTCCGCCAGCGCGGTCGCGTCCGGGGCGCTGGCGATCCGCTTGTACAGCCTCAGGCGCAGGTGGACGTCGCCGACGTAGTCGTCGGGCAGCAGGGCCGGCAGCTGCAGGTTGATCTCCGTGCCGGCATGCAGCGGCTGCTCCAGGTCCGGCTCGCGGCCCGACCGCAGCGCCTTGACGGCCCGCTCGAGCAGTTCCCTGGAGAGGCTGAAGCCGATCTCCTGGATCTGGCCGCTCTGGTCCTCGCCCAGCAACTCACCCGCGCCGCGAATCTCCAGGTCGTGCGTGGCGAGGGTGAAACCTGCGCCCAGTTCGTCGAGCGACTCGATCGCCTCCAGCCGCTTGGCCGCTTCCGGCGCCAGCGCGGCGCGCGGCGGGGCCAGCAGGTAGGCGAAAGCGCGATGATGCGAGCGGCCGACCCGGCCCCGCAGCTGGTGCAGCTGCGCCAGGCCGAGGCGGTCGGCGCGGTCGATCAGGATCGTGTTGGCGGTGGGCACGTCGATACCCGACTCGATGATGGTCGTGCAGACCAGCACGTTGAAACGGCGGTGGTAGAAATCCAGCAT
>DATHZW010000088.1:0-4748 GCA_035458405.1 Steroidobacteraceae bacterium
GTCTTCAGCTGCCAGACCTCACGGTAGCCGTCGTCGGCGATCCAGAGGCGGAACTGCAAGAACCCCAGGGCAGCGATCAGAAAACCGGCGAGGACCCTCATGGGGAAGGGAGAATATCACCTTATGTCAGATAGTTGGCAACTGTTTTGGAGGTTGTTTAGAGGGCTCAGCCGGGTACCTCTTATATCTTCACCGGAAAGGCGGACTTCCCCGCGTACACCGCGCGCTGGCCCAGCTCGGCCTCGATGCGCAGCAGCTGGTTGTACTTGGCGATGCGGTCGGAGCGCGACAGCGACCCGGTCTTGATCTGGGTGGCCGCGGTCGCCACCGCGATGTCGGCGATGGTCGCGTCCTCGGTCTCGCCCGAACGGTGCGACACCACCGACGAGTACCCGGCCTTGCTGGCCATGTCGATGGCCGCCAGCGTCTCCGTCAGGGTGCCGATCTGGTTCGGCTTGATCAGGATGGAATTGGCGACCTTCTTCTGGATGCCCTCGGCCAGGATGGCCGTGTTGGTCACGAACAGGTCGTCGCCCACCAGCTGGATGCGGGAGCCGAGCTTTTTCGTGAGCACGGCCCAGCCGTCCCAGTCGCCCTCGGCCATGCCGTCCTCGATCGTGACGACGGGATAACGGAACACCAGCTCCGCGAGGTAGTCGGCGAACCCGGCGCTATCGAAACTCCGCCCTTCGGACTCCAGCACGTAGCGCCCGTCCTTGTGGAACTCGCTGCTGGCAACGTCGAGCCCGAGGTAGATGTCCTGCCCCGCCTGGTAGCCGGCGACCTCGATCGCCTCGAGGATCGTCGCGAGCGCCGCCTCGTTGGACGGCAGGTTCGGGGCGAAGCCGCCCTCGTCGCCAACCGCCGTGTTCAGGCCCCGCTCGTGCAGCAGCTTCTTCAGCGTATGGAAGACCTCGGCGCCGTAACGCAGCGCCTCCGAGAAACTCGGCGCGCCCACCGGCAGGATCATGAACTCCTGGATGTCGAGGCTGTTGTCGGCGTGCGCCCCGCCATTGATGATGTTCATCATCGGCACCGGCATGCCCGTCGCGGCCTCGCCGCCAAGCTGCCGGTAGAGCCCGACGCCCTTTTCGTTCGCGGTCGCGTGCGCCGCCGCCAGCGACACCGCCAGGATGGCGTTGGCGCCGAGGCGGGACTTGTTCGGCGTGCCGTCCAGCGAGCACATCTTCCGGTCGAGCCCGGCCTGGTCGGCGCCGTCGTGGCCGAGCAGCGCCCCGCGCAACTCCTTGTTGACGTGGCCGACCGCCTTGCGCACCCCCTTGCCGAGGTAGCGCGCCTTGTCGCCGTCGCGCAGTTCGACGGCCTCGCGCGTCCCGGTGGAGGCGCCCGACGGCACTGCGGCACGGCCCATCGCCCCCGACTCGAGCATGACGTCGGCCTCGACGGTGGGGTTGCCGCGTGAATCGATGATCTCGCGACCACGGATGTCGACGATCGTGCTCACAGGGAATCCTCCTCGAACGGCGCCGACTTCACGACGCGGTCGATTTCCAGCAGCATTTCCAGCAGGGACCTCATGCGCTGCAGCGGCCAGGCGTTCGGGCCGTCGGACAGCGCCTCCTCCGGCTTCGGATGCGTCTCCATGAACAGTCCCGAGACGCCGGCGGCCACCGCGGCGCGCGCCAGCACGGGGATGAACTCGCGCTGGCCGCCCGACGCCGAGCCCTTGCCGCCGGGCAGCTGCACCGAATGGGTCGCGTCAAAGACCACCGGCACGCCGAAACCGCGCATCACGGCCAGCGAGCGCATGTCGGACACCAGGTTGTTGTAGCCGAAGCTGAAGCCCCGCTCGCAGGCCATCAACTGCTCGTTGCCGGTGGACTTCGCCTTGTCGATGACGTTGGCCATCTCCCAGGGGCTCAGGAACTGTCCCTTCTTGATGTTGACGGGCTTGCCCTGCGAGCAGGCCTTGACGATGAAGTTGGTCTGCCGGCAGAGGAATGCCGGCGTCTGCAGCACGTCCACGACCGCAGCGACCTCGTCGAAGGGCGTGTCCTCGTGCACGTCGGTGAGCACGGCGACGCCGAGCTGGCGCCTGGCCTCGGAGAGGATCCTCAGCCCCTCCTCGATCCCGGGCCCGCGATAGGAGCCGCGCGAGGAGCGATTGGCCTTGTCGTAGGAGGCCTTGAAGATGAACGGCACGCCGAGTTCCGCGGTCAGGTCGCGCAGCTGCCCGGCGATGTCGAGCGTCAGCGCCTCGCTCTCCACCACGCAGGGCCCGGCGATCAGGAACAGCGGCCGGTCAGGACCGACCTTGAAGCCGCAGAGCTTCATGCGCTGGCGGCCTTGGGCAGCTTGCCCGCCGCGTGCTGGCGCGCCGCGCGGACGAAGCCGGTGAACAGGGGATGACCGTCACGCGGATTGGAGGTGAACTCCGGATGGAACTGCACCGCGATGAACCACGGATGCGCGGGCAGCTCGACCACCTCGACCAGGTCGTCGGGCGAGAGTCCCGAGAAGACCATGCCGGCCTGCTCCATCTTCTGCATGTAGTTGTTGTTGAACTCGTAGCGATGTCGGTGGCGCTCGGAGATCACGTCCTTGCCGTAGATCCCGTGCGCCTGAGTACCGGGCTTGAGCCGCGCATCCTGGGCGCCGAGGCGCATGGTGCCGCCGAGGTCGGACTTCTCGTCGCGGGTTTCCTTGATGCCGGTGCGATCCTGCCACTCGGTGATCAGCGCGATGACCGGGTCCGGCGACTTCGGGCTGAACTCGGTCGAATGCGCGCTTTCCAGCCCCAGCACGTCGCGGGCGAACTCGATCACCGCCACCTGCATGCCGAGGCAGATGCCCAGGTAGGGGATGCCGCGCTCGCGGGCATAGCGGACCGCCTTGATCTTGCCCTCGATGCCGCGCTCGCCGAAGCCGCCGGGCACCAGGATCGCGTCCATCTCGGCCAGGCAGCCGGTGCCGGTCTTCTCGATGTCCACCGACTCGATGTGGTGGACCTTGACCCGGCAGCGGGTCTTCAGGCCCGCGTGCTGCAGGGCCTCGTTCAGGGACATGTAGGAATCGCGGATCTGCACGTACTTGCCGACCATGGCGACATTGACCGTCGCCTCATAGGCCTCGCGCGCCGCGACGACCTCCTGCCACTGGGACAGGTCGGCCGGCGGCGCGTCGATCCTGAACTTGTCGCAGACGATGTCGTCGAGCTTCTGCTCGTGCAGCAGCATCGGGATCTTGTAGATGTCGTCGGAATCCACCGCGGAGATGACCGCGCGCTCCTCGACGTTGGTGAACAAGGCGATCTTGCGCCGCTGCTCGTCCGGCAGCGGGTCCTTGCAGCGGCACAGCAGGATGTCCGGCTGGATGCCGATGCCGCGGAGTTCCTTGACCGAGTGCTGGGTCGGCTTGGTCTTGATCTCGCCCGACCCGCCGACGATCGGCACCAGCGTCAGGTGCAGGTAGACCACGTTGTTGCGGCCGAGCTCGACGCCCATCTGGCGGATGGCCTCCAGGAACGGCAGCGACTCGATGTCGCCGACCGTGCCGCCGATCTCGACCATGCAGACGTCGGCGTCGCCCGCGCCGAGCTTCACGCTGCGGCGGATCTCGTCGGTGATGTGCGGGATGACCTGCACCGTGGCGCCGAGGTAGTCGCCCCGGCGCTCCTTGGCGATGACCCGCTCGTAGATGCGCCCCGTCGTGTAGTTGCTGTGGCGACCGGTGGTGGTGCGGATGAAGCGCTCGTAGTGGCCCAGGTCGAGGTCGGTCTCGGTGCCGTCCGCCGTGACGAACACCTCGCCGTGCTGGAACGGGCTCATGGTGCCCGGATCGACGTTGATGTACGGGTCGAGCTTGACCATCGAGACCTTGAGGCCGCGCGCCTCGAGGATGGCGCCCAGGGAAGCCGCAGCGATGCCCTTGCCGAGCGAGGACACCACGCCACCGGTCACGAATACAAAACGGGTCATCGGCTACTCCCGCCGCCAGTTGGGAACAAGAAAGGCCTCGAGCTTTGCGGCGCCGTGCCGGTCGGATCTCAAGGCCTGTCGCGACGGGAGGTCAGTGTAGACGAGCGGCGCGCGACGCACCATCCGGATTGTGAAGTGCGTCACAAAGACCCTGGCATAAGCCCATGATATGGCACTGGAAGTTGCCGCTCATCAGCGGCAGCGCGACGCTCGTCGGGAGGCCGTTTCGCCGCGTTGCCGCGCGACTATAGTTCGGGGCATGAAAGAGCCCATGAAGCCCGCCGCCGGACTGACCCTGATCGAACTGATGGTCACCATCGCGATCGGTGCGCTGCTGGCCGCCCTCGCCATTCCTTCGCTTGGCAACTGGATCAAGGAATCCAGGATGACTCGCGGCGCCAACGACATTGTCATGGGCTCGTTGATGGCCCGCACCGAGGCCTTGAAACGGCGCGTACCGGTCGCGGTCTGCGTCACGACTCTGACCGACGGCATCGATGGCGCCGATGGCACCGTGGCGAACGCGGGGGCGACGTGCCTGGCGCGCGTTGCGCCGCAGGCGGGCGACGCCTGGATGGTCTTCGTGGATGAAGACCGCGACCTGGTCGCGGACACCCAGGCCGATATCCTGCGTGTCGTTGAAATTCCTCCCGCCACGGTCAAGGCCAACCTCGCCCCGGTCCCCGACGCAGGCGAGGTGCCCTACCTGATGTTCGGGCTCGATGGATTCCGGACGACCGACGACGGCGCCGGCGGAGCCGCCTTTGTCGCGGTGGTGCTGTGCGACCAGCGGGGCAATGTGCCCGGTCC
>DATHZW010000089.1:0-2452 GCA_035458405.1 Steroidobacteraceae bacterium
CCCTCGAGCGCGTCATGAAGGCGCGGGCGTCGGTCTTCCAGGCCGCGGGTCGCGGCGACGTGGCCGCGGTCGGCGCGGCCGAGAGTTCCTTGCGCGCCGGCCTCGGGCAGTTGTTCGCGGTCGTGGAGAACTACCCGCAACTGAAGGCGGACGAGTCCTTCCGGCACCTGCAGGCACGCATCACCCAGCTCGAGGAGAGCATCGCCGACCGCCGCGAGCTCTACAACGCCTCGGTGAACCTCAACAACGTCCGCGTCCACCAGTTCCCGGACGTCATCGTGGCGCGCATGTTCGACTTCAAGGAAGCCGGGCTGCTCGAGTTCACCGAAGAGCGCAAGAGCGACGTGGACATGAAGGCGCTGTTCGGCTGAAGTGGATCTTTTCGAGTACTGGCTCCTCCTCGCCGCGGTGGCGGCGGCCGGTCTCTGGGGCTTCCTGCGCGGCTTCCGCTGGTGGCGCTGGGCGCGCCTGATCGAGGACACGCCGACCTCCCGCATACGCAGCGCGGCCCAGGGCTACGTCGAACTCATCGGCACCGCCCGGCGCATGAGCGGCGCTCCCGTCTTCGCGCCACTGTCGAAGCTGCCCTGCACATGGTGGAGCTACACCGTCGAGCGGCGCACCCGCGACAGCCGGTCCCGGATGAAGTGGCGCGCGATCAACCACCGGGTCAGCGACAGCCTGTTCCACCTCGAGGACGAGACCGGCCGTTGCATCGTCGATCCAGAGCGGGCCGTGGTCTTGCCAAAGGCGACCGACACCTGGTACGGCGACAGCCCGCTTCCGGTGGCCGGCCCGCCGATCCAGCGCGGCTTTCGCGGCTTCGGCAACGAATACCGTTACCGCGAGTCGCGCCTGCACGACGGCGACGCCCTCTATGCGATCGGCTGGTTCCGCACCGAAGGCAACGTCCTGCCCGGGGCCGTCGACGAGGAGGTCGCGGCGTTGCTCAGGCAGTGGAAGCGGGATGCCGCGTCGCTGATGAAGCGCTTCGACGCGGACGGCGACGGCACCCTCACGCTCGTGGAGTGGGAACGCGCGCGCGCGGCCGCCCATCGGCAGGTCATGGATGAGCGGCGAAGCCATGCTGCCGACCCCGGCGTACACGTCCTCCAGTGCCCACGCGACGACCGGCCGTTCCTGCTGGCCGCGGGCGATGCCAAAGCACTCGCCCGGCGCTATCGCCTGCACGCGGTGGTCGGCCTGGCGGTCTTCCTGGCTGCCACCACCGCGCTCGCCTGGCTGCTGCTCAACTCGCTCCTCTAGCGCCGCTCCCGGGCGGCCGGGGCTGCGGGCCGCGTCCCGGCACCCTACAATCCCGGACTTTGGTGCCACGGAAGCGACTCATGACCAACCCGCCGCCGGCCCGCGAGGGGCTGCCCGGTTTTGCCGCCGTCCGCGCCGGGCACGTCGAGCGCTGCGAGGACGGTGTCGCCGCATGAGGATCGCCACCTGGAACGTCAACTCCCTTCGGGTGCGCTTGCCGCAGCTGACGCAGTGGCTGCAGGCGAATCCTGTCGACGTCATCGGCCTGCAGGAATTGAAGCAGACCGACGAGGACTTCCCGGCAGCGGAAATCGCCTCTCTGGGACTGCACGCGGCGTGGTACGGCCAGAAGACCTACAACGGCGTCGCCATCCTGGCGCGAGAACCGCTGGAGGACGTCGCCTACGGCATCCCCGGTTTCGACGATCCGCAGCGGCGGGTCATCGCGGCGACCGTCGGCGGCGTCCGGCTGATCAATGTCTATGTGCCGAACGGGCAGGCCGTCGGCTCCGAAAAGTATGCCTACAAACTGGACTGGCTCAGCCGGCTGGCCAACTACGTGAACCGCCAGCTCGCCCTGCATCCGCGCCTGGCGATCGTTGGCGACTACAACATCGCGCCCGAGGATCGCGACGTTCACGACCCGGCAAAATGGGAAGGCTCGGTGCACGTCAGCGCCGCCGAGCGCGCGGCGCTCCAGGAGTTGCTGAAGGCGGGCCTCGTGGACACCTTCCGCCTATTCGAGCAGCCGCCGGAAGCCTATAGCTGGTGGGATTACCGGATGGGCGCCTTTCGCCGCAATCACGGGCTGCGGATCGACCTCGTGCTGGCCAGTCGCGAGCTGGCCTCGAGCTGCATCGGCTGCCACGTGGACCGGACACCCCGGACCTGGGAACGGCCGTCGGATCACGCGCCGGTACTGGCGACGTTTGACATAGGCTGAGGACTCGCGGAATGTGAACCCGTGCGGATTCGCGGGATCGCGGTTGGCGCAGGTCTGAGAGGCCGGCGTAGACTGCCTCATGCCCCCGGGGTGGCACGAGACCGGATGTGACGAGCCCTTACCGCCGCAGCAACTATGACGTCACCGACAGCGTCCAGGTGAGTTCGCCTGAGGCCGTGCGCGACGCCGTGCTCGAGCTGTACGCCGCGGCGTGGCCCGGCGCCGACCTCGATACGCCCCGCC
>DATHZW010000090.1:0-5559 GCA_035458405.1 Steroidobacteraceae bacterium
CGGTTTCCAGGCCGCGCTCGCCGCGCTCTGGGCGGAAAAGGACGAGCTGCTCGGCCGTCTTCAGTCCGAGCTTGCAACTAACGCGGCCTGAAACGACTCCAAGTGCCGGACCGGCGCGAACTGCCGGGCAAGACCAGTCGAGCCATCTCCATGTCCAGTCCCACCCGCCGCCGCCAGTCCGCCGTGCCGTCAACGCGGCTCGGCCGCGCCGTGCGCCTCGGACTGATGGCGGGCGAAGTCGCCTTCGAGGGCATGCTCGGCTCGGCCCGCGCACTCGCCGCGGGCAGGCGGCCGACCGCCGCCGGCGCGCTGTTCTCGGTACGCAACGCCGAGACCCTGGCGCGCCGCCTGTCCAGCCTGCGCGGCGCCGCGATGAAGCTCGGCCAGATGCTCTCGGTGCAGGGCGACGAGCTCCTGCCGCCGGAATTCCGCCAGGCGCTCGCCATCCTTCGCTCGCAGGCCTATGCCATGCCCATCGAACAGCTGCGGCGCGTCCTGGGGCGTGAGTACGGCGCCGGCTGGCGCGACAGGTTCGAGCGCTTCGACGAGGAGCCCCTGGCGGCGGCCTCGATCGGCCAGGTGCACCGCGTCGTCACGCGCGACGGCCGCGACCTGGTCCTGAAGATCCAGTATCCCGGCGTCGCGCGCAGCATCGACAGCGACGTCGACAACATGGCGACCCTGCTGCGGTGGCTGGATTTCCTGCCGGTCGAGCTGGACATCGCGGGGCTCTCCGGCGAGGCCAAGCGCCAGCTCAAGGTCGAGGCGGACTACCTGCAGGAGGCAGGGCATGTGGAGCGATTCGCCGCCCTGCTCGGGGGCGCGCCCGGGATCGTCGTGCCGCGCGTTCACCGAGACCTCACGACGCGGCGCATCCTTGCGCTCGACTACGTCGAGTCGGAGCCGATCGATTCCGTGGCCAGCCTGGACGTTGCGCAGCACACGCGCGACTCGCTGGCACGCAGGATCGAGGGCCTGATGTTCCGCGAACTGTTCGAGTTCCGGCTGATGCAGACGGACCCGAACCCCGCCAACTACCGCTACCAGCCGGATACCGGCCGCCTCGTGCTGCTCGACTTCGGCTCCACGATAGAGATCGACGCGCAGCGGGTGGAAGGCTACCGCGAGGTCTGCCGCGCGATCATCGCCGACGACGAGGAACGGATCCGTTGTGCCGCATTGCGCCTCGGCTACCTGGGACCCGACACGCCGGCCGAGTCGGCGGCAGGCGTCGTCGAGATCATCCGTCTCGTCTGCCAGCCCATCCGCCATCGCGGCGCCTACGACTTCGCCGCCTCGCAACTGCCGCTCAGGGCGCGCGATCTCGGGCTCGAGGTGGCCTTCAGGCAGGGCCTGCCGACGCCGCCTCCAGCCACCATCTTCCTGCATCGCAAGCTGGTCGGCACGTTCCTGCTGTGCGCGATGCTGCACGCACGCATCGACGTGCGCCGCCTGGTCGAACCCTACCTGCGATGAAGCGGGAACCCGGCGCGCCCCCGCGCCCGGCCTCCGCCTAGGGCGCCTTCGGCGGCAGCGCCATGGGCGCCATCGCCGCCTCGATCAGGAACGGACCGCGCCGTTTCGCCGCGGCGGCCAGAGCGTCGTCGAGGCCCTCGGCGCTGTCCACGGCGACGGCTTCCACGCCGAAGCCGCGGGCCATGTCCGCAAACCGCATCGCCGGCCGGTCGAGCGACAGCACCGGCATGGCGTTCGGGCCCGGCAGCCGGCCCTCGATCTGCAGGTGCTCGTAGGCCAGGATCGCGTAGCTGCGATTGGCGCAGATCACGGTGGTCACGTCGAGGTTCTCGCGCGCCTGCGTCCACAACGCCTGGATCGTGTACAGGGCGCTGCCGTCGCCCGAGACGCAATAGACCCGGCGATCCGGCGCACCGATGGCGACCCCGGTCGACAGCGGCAATGAGCCGCCGATGGCGCCGCCCATCAGGTCGAGGTGATCGTATGGCGCGGCGCCTGCCAGCACCTCGGGCAGCGCGATGCTCGCCGTGACCGCTTCGTCGCACAGCACCGCGCCCTCCGGCAGCTGCCGCGCGAGGGCCTTGGCCAGGGACAGGGCGTCGATCGGACCTGTCGGCCGGTCGAACGCCTGCGCCCCGCCGACGGCCGGCGTGGCGGCCCCGGCTCCACAGAGCTCGGCGATGGATTGCAGCGCGTGGCTGCCGTCCTCGCCGGCCTGCGCGACGGTGATGACCTGGGTGCCAAGGTTCACGGGCGTGCCGCGCCTGCCCGGGTAGCCGAAGAAATTGACCGGTGAGCGGGCCTCGACCAGCAACAGCACGTCGACGTTCCTGAGGAACTCCTCGGCTGCCTCGCCGAAGTACGGCACCTTGGGAATGAACGGGCGCCCGGCGCCGCGGGCGGCGCGCGCGTTGAAGGTCTCGCTGGCCAGTCGCACGCCCGTGGCCGCTGCGAGCCTGGCCGCGGCGGCCACGCCCTGCTCGCGGACGGCACCGCCGCCCAGCAGCAACATGCAGCGCTTGCCGTGCTTGCGGATGAGGCTCGCGGCCAGCTCGACCTGGGCCTTCCCCGGCTGGGCCGGCGCCGGTGCGGCCGGCGTCGCCGCCGGCGTCGCGCCCTCCGTCCAGGCCACGTCTGCCGGCACGATGAGCGTCACGGGCCCGCCTCGGCTGCGCGCCGCGACGATGGCCGCGGCGGTGTCGGGGCCCGCATCGGCGGTCTCGCCGATGGTCCTGACCCACCTGGAGACCGGCCTCGCCAGGGCTTCGATGTCGGTGGTCAGCGGCGCGTCGAGCGCGAGGTGCGAGCGCGTGTGCTCGCCCACGATGTTGACGATCGGCGTGCGCGCCCGGCGCGCGTTGTGCAGGTTGGCGCTGCCGTTGGCAAGGCCCGGACCCAGGTGCAGCAAGGTGCCCGCAGGCCGGCCGGCCATGCGGCCGTAGCCGTCGGCGGCACCGGTCACCACGCCCTCGAACAGCGCCAGCACGCCGCGGACCGTCCCGGCGTCGTCGAGCGCCCGCACCAGCGCCATTTCAGACGTGCCCGGATTGGCGAACAGGGTGTCGACGCCGGCCTGGTGCAGCGTCTCGAGTATGGCCTGGGCCCCTTTCATCGGTGGTGCCTCCATAATGACGTCCTGGAACCGCAGCCCGAGTGTGCCACACGGACGCCCCATGACAGTCGTGGAACTCACCGCCCATCCCGGCGATGCCGGACATGCGCCCGATCGCGTGCTGGTGACGGTCGGGTGGGCGGCTACCGGAAGGCGGCTGGCGCTGCAATACAGGCTGCTGGGCGACGTGGACCGGCTGCGCCTGCCGGCAGCGGCACCCGCCGGCCGGGCCGACGGCCTCTGGCACCACAGCTGCTGCGAAGCGTTTGTCAGGCAGCGCGGCGCCAGGGGCTATTGCGAGTTCAACTTCTCGCCGTCGGGCCAGTGGGCCGCCTACCATTTCACCGCGAGGCGACAGGACATGCGCCCGCTCGAGGTCATCGACCCGCCGGCGATCCGGCTGGCGCGGCGTCCCGGCGAGGTCATCGTCGAGGTCCAGCTCGATCTCGACGCGGTCGCGTCACTCCCGCCCGGATCGGCTGTCGATCTCGGTCTCGCCGTCATCGCCGAGGACCACGAAGGCCGGCATTCCTTCTGGGCCTTGCGCCATGCCCCGGGTCGGCCCGATTTCCACGACCCCTCGTCCTTTACGCTGCATCTGGATACCGCCGGTTCAGGCCGGCCGCAGGAGCACCGCCCATGAAATTCGGCATCGACCGCCTGATCGAGGACCGCGCGCTGCGCCGGCCGCTGGACGGCAAGCGCGTCGCCTTGCTGGCCCATCCCGCGTCCGTGACCGCCGGCCTGCAGCACTCCCTGGATGCCCTGGCGGGGCTCAGCGGCCTGCGCCTCACCGCGGCCTTCGGCCCGCAGCATGGCCTGCGCGGCGACAAGCAGGACAACATGGTGGAATCGGAGGACTTCGTCGATCCGGTGCACCGCATACCGGTCTTCAGCCTCTACGGCCCGGTGCGCCGCCCGACTCCGGCCATGATGGACAGCTTCGACGTGCTGCTGGTCGACCTGCAGGACCTCGGCTGCCGCATCTACACGTTCATCACCACCCTGCGCTACGTGCTCGAGGAAGCGGCCCGCGCCGGCAAGTCGGTGTGGGTACTCGACCGCCCGAATCCCGTGGGCCGGCCGGTGGAGGGCCTGACGCTGCGCCCGGGCTGGGAAAGTTTCGTCGGCGCCGGCGCGCTGCCGATGCGTCACGGCTTGACGCTGGGGGAGCTGGGGCTCTGGTTCGTCGACTCGCTCGGACTCGACGTCGATTACCGGGTCGTGGAGATGCAGGGCTGGCGCGCCGATGCGGCACCGGGCTACGGCTGGCCGTCGGGCGAGCGCAGCTGGGTCAACCCCAGCCCGAACGCGCCGAACCCCTGGATGGCTCGCTGCTACCCCGGCACGGTGATGCTGGAAGGCACGACGCTTTCCGAAGGTCGCGGCACGACGCGACCGCTGGAGCTGCTCGGTGCACCGGACATCGACCCGCGCATGCTGGTGGCCACGCTGCAGGAGCTTGCACCCGCCTGGCTTGCCGGCTGCACGCTGCGGACATGCTGGTTCGAGCCGACCTTCCACAAGCACTCCGGCAGGCTCTGCGCCGGACTGCAGGTGCACGTGGAAGACGGTCGCTACGATCACGAGGCGTTCCGGCCGTGGCGACTCGTCGCGCTCGCGTTCAAGGCCCTGCGCGTGTTGCAGCCCGACTATCCGCTGTGGCGCGACTTCCCGTATGAATACGAATCCGGCCGGCTCGCCATCGACCTGATCAACGGCGGCCCGCTGCTGCGCGAATGGGTCGACGACCCCGGCGCGGTGCCGGCAGACCTCGACGCGCTCGCCGCCGCGGACGAGCGCGCGTGGTGGGAAGCCCGCCGGCCCTACCTGCTGTACCCCTGAGCGCGCCCGGTCGCGGCGCTGGCAAGCGGGACGGACCCGTCTTTGCCGGCGCCCCGGTCCTCAGGCCGGCGGAAGCGGGGTGGCGATGCGCTCGCGGAATTCCCTGAGCTTCGCCTTCACCCGGGCGGCGTTTTCAGGTCCCATGCGCAGCAGCAGCTTCTGGCCGGTCGAGCGCGACTCCAGTTCCGGGTCGGCGAACTCGAACATGACATTGGGTTGCGTGAGCGCGATCGGGCCGATGATCTCCGGCGTGGCCAGCAGGTCGTCGATGACCTCGATCACGCGGTCGTTGAAGTACCCGTCCAGGTTGCCGAGTTCCTCGTAGGCCTGCTGGAACAGCGGATACAGCCGCACGTAGAGCATGGTCGCCGTATCGGCGTCGAGCCTCTCGACGACCTGCACCCAGGCCTCGTAGCGCGCGTAGTTGTCCGGCCCCAGGGTCGGCTGCCCTTCCTCGCCGGCCGCCACGAACTGGCTGTCCATCGGCTTTACGGGGCGCAACCGCAGCGCCAGCTTGTCGCGCGGCAGGTTGTCGACCGTGACCGCGATCCGTCGAATGATGTCGTCGTCGGCAAACAGGGCCGCGAAGGCCTCTCGCCCGAACAGCTCGGCAAGCTCGCCGGCAA
>DATHZW010000091.1:0-3268 GCA_035458405.1 Steroidobacteraceae bacterium
GCAGAAGCTCAGCAAGCGCGTGACCCGGTCCGCGGGATCATCGACGCCGCGATAGTCCACGGAATCGGCCTCGAAGCCCTCGCTGCGCGCCAGCTCGGCCATGGCGGCGATTTTCGAGCCCCAGGGGCCGCTCTCCTTGCCGTGGGAAAAGATCACGTGTCTTCGTGCCATGGACCGCTCCGCGTCTGACCCGGCGATGTTAACACCGGCAAGCTGGGGTCACGACGAAGAGCCGGGCGGGCCCCAGAGCAAACGATCGAGGCTGGCGTCGTCGTTGATCGCGTCTCGCTCGACCCGCGCACCGTTGAACCTGATGCCTTCCGCCTCGAGCTTGCGCCGCTGCCGGGCATGGGCTGCGGACCCTTCGGGAAAGCTGATGCGTCCACTGGCGTTCAGGACGCGGTGCCAGGGCAGTTCCAGGTGTTCCGGCGCCACCTTGAGCGCGTGCCCGACCAGCCTCGCGCGCCCCGGCAGGCCCGCGCGCCTGGCGACGCCTCCGTAGCTGTCCACCCGGCCGCGGGGGATCGCGGCGACGGCGCGCCAGATCCGTTCGAGCGCATCCGCCTCGTCGCTCATCGCCGGGGTGCTGCGCCTGGGTACGGCATGCCGCGCCGGATCGGTCAGCCCGCTTTTGTCAGCGGTATCGACTCGACGGCGTCGAGCAGCGACTCGGGCCTCGCCGTCTCGGCCTGGAAGCGATTGAGGCTTACCGGCCTGACCCGGCTGCCCCCGGCCCGGTGGCTGACCAGGTAGGAGTGAAACTGTCCCGCGCGCCCCGCGGGAAAACCGAAAAGCAGGTTGACGACGCCCGCCTCGCGATCGCTGTCGCGGTTGACACGCTCGTCGCAGACGACGAACCAGCGGTCATCCGGAGCACGGCCCGCGAACGCGCCCTCGGCTTCCAGGGTCTCGAAGAAGTCGCGCAGCTGGCTGCCGGCCCGTTTCCACAGCGACGGGTCGTTAGGCTCGAACAACATCCAGCGCGTGCCGCGCTCGACGCTGTTGAGGATGAACAACGCGAGCCGGCGCCTGCCCAGCAGCCGCCAGTCGGGCGACTGCGCGCCCGGCCCCGCCAGCGTCCTGGCCGCGTGCCTGGCACCACCCGGCGAGCGGGACGTTGCGATCGTGTTGATGCCGGCGGCCAGGAGCTTCACGCGATCGTCTTCGCCCACCGCACACAGTGGCCGCAGGCCGGGCCGCAGGACCGCCTCGTCGCCGACGGGCGAAGTCCAGAAGCGGCCGTGCTCGTCTCCCCTCACCAGCATGCCGGCGACCGCGCCGCTGGAGCCGAAAGCCTCGAAACGACCTCGCAGGCGGTCGAGCGCGAGCAGCCGCGGGAAGTACATGACGGAGTTGTCACTCGCGAAACCCCATTCGCGGGCGCCGGCCAGCGCGATGTCCGGGCTGTCCCAGGCGAGCGGAGGATCGACGACGAGCAGCGCCCGTCGCTCCCGGCAGTAGCGGTTCGCAACCAGCAGCGTGCTCGGGCCAACGTCGACCTCGCGGGAAAGAGGCGGGATGCACAGGAAATTGATCGTCTCGACGGCGCCCAGGGCGAACAGGCCCTTGCCCTCCGCCGCCGATCCGATGACGTCGTAATCGGTCAGCGGGCCGCCGTCATCCCCGTCCGCACTGGAATTGGCGTAAGCCGCCAGGCCGCGCCCCCCGCTGGCCTGGGTCGCATCGGGGCGCACGGCCGGAACGTCGCCGGCGACACGCAACAGCTGTGATTCCACCAGGGCGATCGCGGCGAACTGCGAGGACCGCGGGTCCACCGACAGCCGGCGGTAGATCTCCTGGTCCTCGATGTGCTCGGAACCGTGCGAGCGGACGCGCTGCAGCACCAGGTTGAAGCGATCCGGCTCGTTCTCGCCGATGCCGTCGTAATCCACCGCCGCACGCAGGAACTCGCGGGTCCCGGCGGCCACGGCGCGCAAGACCAGCTGCTCACCGCCTGCCGGCAGGGTGAGCGTGCACGGCCGGGCGCCGTTCGCGACCCGGACCACGACCGCCGTCGAGCCGCCGGCCTCGAAATACTGCTCGACCGCGTACGACAGCGTGCTCGGCTGCCACAGGCCGCCGAAGACGCGCTCAAATTCGGCGAATCCATGGAGCACGACCGGCCGGTTCAGGGGACCCCGCAAGGTCCTCCCGACGAAGGCGGTGATTCCGGTCGGCGCGCGGGCGATGGACTGACCGGATCCCGCGTCCTCGTGCACTTGTATCCCGGTGAGTCGATCGGCCACCGGAGGCTCCCCTTTGTTTCAGGAAGGTTAGCACATCAGGGGTGTTCGGGCCGGGATCGGCCGCCGTGGCGCTCAGCGTCGCTTGCGTGGCCGCCTGGTCGCCTCGCCGCCGGTGGGCGGGCTTGCGGCATGCCGCCGCTCAGCCAGGCGTCTCTGCTGTTCCTCGCGGCCGTCCCGCGCTTCCAGCTGCTTGCGCTCGACCTCCGCGAGCATCACCCTCATCCATTCGCTGTGCATGGCCGGTCACCGGGACGTTGACCCCCGGATTGTAGACCAGCGGCTCAGTGGATGGGCGAGCAGTGGACGACGCGGACCTGGTCCGGCGCGACCCCCAGCGAGCGGCAAACCGCCGCGCCGACTGCTTCCTTCACGTCGCGGGCAAGCTCGTCGTCGGTAACGGTGATCACGCCGTTGTACTGGCGGGCCGAGGACTGACCGGGGCGATCAACCAGGACGGTTGTGTAGTACTTGAGGTCCATACCGGCTTCTCCTCCCTTCCCGGGAGATCGGCAGGTCATGGCCCTCCTTTAGCCGGTCCCCGCCGCGGCGGCCCGGGCGCGACCGGAGCTCAGCGGGCCGTCGACTCGCGCTTGGCCGGATCCCGCTCGGACAGCAGCTCGCGGAATTCCCCCTCGCCCTCGTACTGGTCCTCGCTGCCGTCCCAGGTCGCCCCGGACGGCAGGGCATTGCGAACCTCGGGGGCAGCCGCCACCACGGCCTGCAGTTCCCCTTCTTGGCCCTTGCTCACCGCCAGGGGAATCCCGCTGGGATTCGCCGCGATCTCGCGTGCGCTATCCCAGTTGATGCTGGAATCGGCCATGGCGACCCGCTTCCAGAGCAGTGACTTCGACTTGGCGCCTTTCTTGCGGAGGCTCGCCGGCCCGTGCGCCCAGTCGCGCTCGTCGTCGTCGTGCGGGCCATAGGCCTGCACGTAGAGCACGGCGCCCTGCCAGCCGAGCAGGTAGGGCTGGTTCACCACGGTCACGCTGGTGCCGACCGGCACGTCTTCGAAGACCCGCGAA
>DATHZW010000092.1:0-4283 GCA_035458405.1 Steroidobacteraceae bacterium
CAGGAAGCACTGCCCAAGCCGATCCGCGACACCGCATGGAAAGCCCAAGTGCGGCTGTGCGGCCGGTACCGAAAGCTCACCAGGGCCGGAAAGCCGGCCACTGTCAACCAGCATTGAAACGGGACCCCCTATCGGCGTTGAAAAGGGACCCCCCTGGCGATGGGGTAGACGCGCCTGACGCGCCGGAGCTTTCCGATGGCGCAGGTGTGTCAGGCGCGTCGTTGGGCGTGGAGTGTGGGGTCAGGCGCGGTTCTTGAAGCGCCAGGATTCGTTGCCGGTCTCGACGATCTCGCAATGGTGAGTGAGGCGGTCGAGGAGCGCGGTGGTCATCTTGGCATCGCCGAAGACGCTCGGCCATTCGCCGAAGGCGAGATTGGTGGTGACGAGCACCGAGGTGCGCTCGTAAAGGCGGCTGATCAGGTGGAAGAGCAGCTGGCCGCCAGATTGGGCGAAGGGCAGATAGCCAAGCTCATCGAGGACGACGAAGTCGAGGCGGGTCAGATGGTCGGCGATGTGGCCTTGGCGGCCGGCGCGGGTCTCGGCCTCGAGCTTGTTCACCAGGTCGACAACGTTGAAGAAGCGTCCCCTTGCGCCGCGGCGGATGCAGGCCCGCGCGATGGCGATCGCGGCATGCGTCTTGCCCGTCCCCGTGCCGCCGATCAGCACGACGTTGCGCTGCTGCTCGAGGAAGCCCCCGCCGGCGAGGTCGCGCACCAGCGTCTCGTTCACCACGGCCGCGTCGAAGTCGAAGTCCTCGATATCCTTGGCGAGTGGCAGCTTGGCGATCGTCATCTGGTACTTGATCGACCGCGCCTGCTTCTCGCTGATCTCGGCCTCGAGGAGGTCTCCGACCACCCGCTGCGGCTCATGTTGCCGTTTCACCGCTGTGGCGACGATCTCGTCGTAGGCGCCACGCATTCCGTAGAGCTTGAGATCACCCATGGCTTCGAGAATTTGGGACCGCTCCATCAGATTGCCCTCCTGAGGCTGTCGTATCGGGTGCAATTGGCGACGGGCTCGCAGGCCAGTCGCAGGGTCTCGGGCGTCATGATCGTGACGGGCGGCCCCGGATCGCGGCGGCGGGCCAGGATGTTGAGGATCACGTCGGCGGAGTGGACGCCTTCATTCAGCGCCTCGGCGCAGGCGGCCTCGACTGCAGCCAGCCCATCGGTCAGCACGGCGCCGAGGACCTCCACCATCTGCCGGTCGCCGTCCGGCGCGGCGCGGAGCTTGCGGCGCACCCCCTCGATGGCGCCAGGCAAGACCCAGTGCTTGAACGGTGCGCCGTTGCGCAGGGCGCCGGGCTTGCGGGCCAGCACCGGGACGTAGTGCCACGCGTTGTAGACCGCTCCGCCCCGGCCGAAGGCGCGGGGGTGCTCGCCGACGACCCGCCCGTCCTGGCGCAGCTCGATCCGATTGGCATAGGCGCGCACCTCCACCGGGCGGCCGACGGCGCTGGCCTGGACGGAGTACTTGTTGTTGTCGAAGCGCACGAGGCAGGTCTTGGACACCGAGGCCTGGACGGCATGGAAGCCGTCGAAGGACCCGCGATAAGGCACGAGGCTCGGCCGCTCGGCTTCGAACATCTCCCAGACCGTCTTGTCGCTTATCTCCGGATGGGGCTGGACCTTCGCCCGGGCGACGCACTGGTCGACGAGCCAGGCGTTGAGTTCCTCCAGGCTCTTCACCCGCACCCGCGGCGAGAACAGCCGCTCGCGCACCGTGCCAACCTGGTTCTCGACCTGCCCCTTCTCCCAGCCCGAGGCCGGCGTACAGGCGACCGGATCAACGAGATAGTGACTGCACATCTGCTGGAACCGACGGTTGTAGGCCCGCTCCTTGCCCACGAAGATCGCGTCCACCGCCGTCTTCATGTTATCGTAGATCCCACGCGTGCAGGCGCCTTTGAAGAAAGCAAACGCCCGGTCGTGGGCGTCGAACACCATCTCCTGGGTCTCACGTGGGTAGGCCCGCACAAACGGCATCCGGCTGTGGCAGAGCCGCATATGGGCGACCTTGATCGTCACGGTGACGCCGTCGATCAGTACGACCTCGTGGCTCCAATCGAACTGGTAGGCCTCACCCGGGTCGAAGCTCAGCGGCACGAAGGCCGCCGCCGTCCCCGTGCTCACTCGGCGCCGCCATGCCGCGGCGTATCGCCGGACGGCATCATAGCCGCCCTCGTAGCCCAGACCGCGCAGGTCCTCGAATA
Source organism: Steroidobacteraceae bacterium (assembly GCA_035458405.1). Classification (GTDB taxonomy): domain Bacteria; phylum Pseudomonadota; class Gammaproteobacteria; order Steroidobacterales; family Steroidobacteraceae; genus SG8-30. The sequence goes on from DATHZW010000092.1 coordinate 2,213, forward strand.
TCCGCAGCAGCGTTACCCGCTCCCGGCTGCCCCGCCCTGCGTTCGCGGCAAGGAGGCGCTCAAGTTCATCACGCCACGCCCCGAGCTTCGGATGCGGCTGCACGCTGCGCCTGTACTCGAACGCCGTCTCCTCCGACCGCAGAACTTTCCGGACGACCTTGCGCGACAGGTTCAGCTCGCGGCAGATCTGCTTGATCGCCTTGCCCTGAACAAAATACGCGCGGCGGATCTTGGCGATCGTTTCCACAACCAGCATCCCAAACTCGGCTCCCAATAACTGCGGGAGCACTATGAACCCCATCGCCAGGGGGGTCCCTTTTGGAAGCCGATCACCCCGGATAGGGGGTCCTTATTGCACGCCTCTCCACACCTTCAGGCGGCGATGTGGCGGGGTCATGAGCTGTCGATGGCCTCCGGGGATGGTCGATGCTGTGGCGGGCCTCCTGGCCCGAAGGCTGTGACGATAATCAGGCGCCCACCACAGCAGGGGCACGGGAGGGCGAGGACGCGCGGCCCGTCCGCAGTGCCGGCAGCGTCGGTGTCGGGCGCGGACACCCGCGCGGCGAGCAGTTCGCGGATGCGGGCGATGTTTGCGGCGCGGTTGGCGTTGGCGAAGAGGCCGTAATGGCGGATGCGGTGCTGGCCCTTGGGCAGGACGTGGATGAGGAAACGCCGGATGAACTCGTGGGGTTTGAGGGTCATGGTCTTGTAGCGGCCGGGCCCGTCGATGCGGTAGTCCTTGACCCGGAAGGTGATGCCGTCTGCCCCCATGCTGATCAGGCGGCTGTTTGAGATGGCGACGCGGTGGGTGTAGCGCGCCAGATAGGCGAGCACGGCTTCTGGCCCGGCGAAGGGTTCCTTGGCGTAGACGACCCACTCGGATTTGCGCAGCGGCGCGAGGAAGGCGTCGAAGGCGGCACGGTCGGCGAGATGCGCATGCTCGCCGAAGAAGGCCAGGCGGCCTTCGCGATGGAGCTTCGCGAGCCCATCGAGGAACAGGCGCCGGAACAGCCGGGAGAGCACCCGCACGGGGAGAAAGAAGTTCGGCCGGCAGGCAATCCATCGCTCACCGTCCGCCGACAGGCCGCCGCCTGGCACGATCATGTGGACGTGGGGGTGGTGGGTCATCGCCGAGCCCCATGTGTGCAGCACCGAAGTGATGCCGATGCGGGCGCCGAGGTGCTTCGGGTCGGCGGCGATGGTGAGCGTGGTCTCGGCGCTCGCCCGCATCAGCAGGTCGTAGACCGCCCTCTTGTTGTGGTAGGCGATGTCGGCGACCGGCGCCGGCAGGGTGAAGACCAGGTGGAAGGAGCCGACCGGCAGCAGCTCGGCCTCGCGCGCGGCGAGCCAGGCCTTTGCCGCCCCGGCCTGGCACTTGGGACAGTGCCGGTTGCGGCACGAGTTGTAAGCGATGTGCTCGTGCGTACAGTCCTCGCAGCGCGCGACATGACCGCCGAGCGCCGCGGTGCGGCAGCGCTCGATGGAACTCATCACCTTCAGCTGCGCGAGGCTGACATGGCCGGCATTGGCGGCCCGCCACGCCGCCCCGTGGTCGCGGAAGATGTCCGCGACCTCCAGCGAGGACCGGGGCAAGGCGCCGGGGCGCTACGGCGTCCCGTCCCCGCTCTTCCGGCGCTTGCGCCCCCGTGTTGACCGGCGCGCGCCGAGATCGTCCAGCGGGCTGGCGACATCCGCGATCATCCCGGTGGCCACGCGGGTATAGCCCGCCGTGGTGGTGAGCTTCGCATGGCCGAGCAGGGCCTGGATCACCCGGATGTCGACGCCGCGCTCCAGGAGGTGGGTGGCGAAGGAATGGCGCAGGGTATGCAGCGTCACCGGCTTGCTGATCCCGGCAGCGGCGACCACCGCCCGGAACAGCCGGGCGAACTGGCGTGTCGTCAGGCAGCCCCTGCCCACGCGGCTGGGGAACAGCCAGCGATCGGCCAGCGGCACGCCGGCATCCTTGCGGGTCGGGCGTTCCTTCCACCAGTCGCGCAACAGGCTGAGAATCTCCACCGGCAGCATCACGTTGCGGTCCTTGCGCCCCTTCGACTGGACGATCCGGATGATG
>DATHZW010000093.1:0-6746 GCA_035458405.1 Steroidobacteraceae bacterium
GATCTTATCTAACCCTTTGTTTTAAATGGTGCCCCGGATAGGAGTCGAACCTATGACCTGCCGCGTAGGAGGCGGCCGCTCTATCCACTGAGCTACCGGGGCCCGGCGCGAATGGTACCGCAAGCGCCCGCGAGTCTGGAGCGCCGGTCCTTCGGGGGAGCCCTCACCGACCCGGGCGTCCCCGCCCGGATCGGTGAATCGCCCGGTTTCAGACCTTGTCGGCGGCTTCCGTGACCGCCGTGTCGACGGCCTCGGCGGCAGAACTCACGGCTGCAGCCGTGCTGGACACAGCCTTCTCGGCCATGCGCTCGACCTGCGTCGTGGCCTTGCGGACGCTGACGGCGGCCTTGCGAATGGCGGTTTTCGCCTTGCGCTTGGCGGTCGTCACCGTCTTCCTGGTCGACTTGGAACCCTTGGTCACCGCGGACTTGGCCTTGACGGCTGCCTGCTTGGCCGCTTTCTTGACCGTCTTGCCCGCCTTGGCGGTTTCGGCCTTCGACTTCTTGCGCAGGTCCGCCGCGTGCGCGCGTGCGTAGGTCTGGATGTCCTTGAAGCGCCCGCTGGCGTCACGCTTGGCATACAGCTTCTTGCCGCTGGCGCTGCGATGGGTCGTCCTGCGTGCCTTCTTCGCCGCCGTCTTTCCGACCGCCTTCTTGGCTACCTTCCTGGCGGCCACCTTCTTCGCCGCCGGCTTCCTGACCGCCTTCCTGGCTACCTTCCTGGTACCCGCCTTCTTCGCCGCCGTCTTCCTGACCGGCTTCCTGGCCGCCTTTTTCGCGGCCTTCTTCTTCGCTGCCATGATGTGTCCCTCGCAGGCCTCTGCTCTCGGCGCGCCGGACGTGGCGCGCAACTCAACGCTACGGCGCGATCCTGCCGCAAGTCAATGTCAAAACGCGCAATCGGGGGACCCGCAAGAGGCGAAGGCCGGAGCGAACCCCGGCCTTCGGATCAATCTGGTGGAGCGGATGGGGATCGAACCCACGACCTTCGCATTGCGAACGCGACGCTCTCCCAGCTGAGCTACCGCCCCATGAAGAGCGCGGATTGTAAAGACGCGACGACAGGTGGGCAAGCAATCCTTGGGCGACGGCGCGGGACGCGGTGCGAGGACCGACTTATCATATCGGGACGGAGTGGCCCTGAACTGCACTGGATCTGGCATGAAGCTGACGCTGCGCGACGCCCGCCTGGACGACCTCGAATTCATCATCCGGGGCAACACGGACATGGCGCGGGAAACCGAGGATGTCGGGCTCGACCCGGCACTGGTCCGGCCCGGCACGCTGGCGGTGCTTCAGGACCCCTCGCTGGGACGCTATTTCATCGCTGAATCGGACGGGCGTCCGGTTGGCCAGATGATGCTGACCTTCGAATGGAGCGACTGGCGAAACGGCGTATTCTGGTGGATCCAGTCGGTGTTCGTGGAGCCGGGCCACCGGGCGCAGGGTGTATTCTCGAGCCTGTACCGGCACGTTTCCGAGCTCGCCGCCGCGAGCCCCGAGGTGTGCGGCCTGCGCCTGTACGTGGATCGAGCCAATTCCAGGGCACGCGACATCTACGCGCACCTGGGGCTGCACTCGACCAATTACGACGTCATGGAAGTGGTGTTCCGGGGTCCGGCCTCGCACCGCGAGACCTGATCGCCGACAATGCAAGGGAGAAAGCAATGCTCAAGAAGGGAGACAAGGCGCCCGGGTTCACGCTACCCGACCAGCACGGAGTCCCCCGCAGCCTGGCCGAACTGCTGGGCGGCGAGGCCCTGATCCTCTACTTTTATCCGGCCGACTTCACGCCGGGCTGTACGCGAGAGGCCTGCGACCTCCGCGACCTGCACACGCAGATCCTCGGCGCCGGCCTGCGGGTCGTCGGGATCAGCCCGCAGTCCGCCGACAGCCACCGCAAGTTCAGCGAGCAGTATTCGCTGCCGTTCACGCTGCTGTCGGACGAAGCCAAGACGGTGATCCAGGCCTACGGCGTGGACGGGCCGCTGGGCATCGGCGTGCGGCGCGCCACCTTCCTGATCGACGCGAAACAGAAGGTGCTCGACGCGGTGCTGGCCGACCTGAGGATCGGCAGGCATCGGGAATTCGTCGAGGCCGCCATTACCGCAAGGGGCGGCAAGGCCTGAGGCGCCCTGCGGGCCGGATCACCGTTCAGGGCAGGCGCAGCACGCTGACCGTCGCCGGGCTGAATCTCGGCCGCGTGATCACGTACACCGTGGCAAAGTCGGTCTCTCCCATGGCCGGGACCTTGCGTCCGGACAACGCCTCGACCAGGCCCGGCACGGTGTTGGCGTGCCCGATGATCAGCACCCGCCCGCCGCGGAATTCGGCCAGTGCCCGCTTCGCCACCGTGGCCGGGTCCGCGGCCGACACCACGATGACCGGGATGCCCAGCGCCGTTGCCAGGGGTCGCGCGGTCTCCTGGCTGCGCCGGTACTCCGACACCAGGATGCCGTCCAGGCCGAGTTCGCCGGCCTCGCCGAAAACCTCGCGCAGCCGCTCGGCCCGCAGTTCCCCGGCCAGGGACAGCGAGGGATCCTTGCCGTCTCCCGCCGATGCTTCGGCATGCCTGAGCACGAAGACGGTCGTCGTCGAAGCGGACAGCACACCCCAGACCAGCAGCGCGAACGCGACCAGGGCGCCCAACGCGGACAGCCACACGGGCGTCAGGAACGGCCTGCGGCGCAGCTTCGCGTATTCTTTGTGCATGGTCTCGGTCATGGTGTCTTGCACCCAATGATAGCCGCGCGCAGCCCCGGCGTCCGCACCGGGATGGCCGGCCACCCCCGCCTGCGTGGCCTGTGGACAATCGTCCTGGCGGCATGCGCTGCGCGCCGCTTCGGCCGCAACAAGCTGCTGCTGCGGGCGGGCCGGGAATCGCTGGTGGTGCGCGCCGCCCGTCACGGGATGCTGGTCTCGGGATCCCGTTGCGTCGTGGTGCTCGGGTCCAGTGCGTCGTTGCTGGCGAGGGAACTGGCCGGCATGCCCGTGCGCCTCGTCGTCAACCGGCGCTGGCGCGAGGGAATGGCCGGGTCCCTGCGGGCGGGAATCGCTGCGCTGCCGACGTCGGCCCAGGCGGTTCTGGTGACGCTGGCCGACCAGTACGCCGTCGGCCCGGACGACCTCGCACGACTGGCGGCACAGTGGGTCCGCAAGCCGCGGGCGGCCGCGGCCGCCCTGACAGAGGCCGGTCCCGGCGCCCCCGCCGTGCTGCCGCGAAGCGACTTCTGGCGGGTGATGTCCCTGCAGGGCGATCGCGGCGCGCGCAGCCTGTTGCGGCGACCGGGCGCGGAGGTGGCGACGCTGGAGATGCCGGCGGCGGCCTTCGACCTGGACGACCGCCGGGACCTGCCGCACTTCCGGATTGTCCGGCACCAGATCCACCGGGCCAGCGTGCCCACGATTGGTCACGACCCGCGCCGCGGTTTATATTAGTTAATACTTATTGACAACGCCGAACGGCGGCCGGGTAGCAACAGGAGGTCGAGCGTGTCCCAGGACAAACGCAAAGAACGCGGGCTGTGCGAACTCTATGCGGAGGACCCGGAGCGGGCGGACGCCATCGTTTTCGGGCGCAAGACCCATGCGGACCGCCGCGGCTTCCTGAAGGGAGCCGGCCTCGCCGCGATGGCCGCCGCGGTCGGCGCGCAGATCCCGTTTCACCGCAACTATCCGGCCGGGCTGATCCCGGCAGCCCTGGCCGAAACCGCCAACGGCCTCGTGCTCGAAGGCAAGGACGGGCTGGTCATCCTCGGTGACCGGCCGATCAACGCCGAGACGCCGGCCCACCTGCTGGACGACGACGTCACGCCCAACAGCCGCCACTTCGTCCGCGACAACGGCGTCATGCCCGACATGGCGCAGCGCATGGACGCCACCGGCTGGACGCTCACCGTCGACGGCGAAGTGGACAACCCGCTGACGCTGACGCTGGACGACCTCAAGTCGCGCTTCAAGCCGGTCAAGCTCAAGCTCCAGCTCGAATGTGGCGGCAACGGCCGGGCGGGATTCAACCCGCCGGCGCATGGCAACCAGTGGACCGTGGGCGCCATCGGCAACGCCGAATGGACCGGCGTCCGGTACGCGGACCTGCTCAAGGCGGCCGGCCTGCGCAAGAGCGCCGTGTATACCGGCCACTACGGCATGGACGGGCATCTCTCCGGCGATCCCAACAAGGTGCCGATCTCGCGCGGCGTGCCCATCGCCAAGGCGCTGGAGCCGCACTCGATCATCGCCTACGAGATGAACGGCGAGCCCATCCCGAAATACAACGGCTTCCCGGTCAGGATCGTCAGCCCGGGCTGGCCGGCATCGACCTCGCAGAAGTGGCTGAAGCGGATCTGGGTGCGCGACGTCGAACACGACGGACCGAAGATGGAAGGCGACTCCTACCGCGTGCCGCGCCATCCCGTGAAGCCGGGCGCGGAAGTCCCGGTGAAGGACTTCGTCATCATCGAGTCCATGCCGGTCAAGTCGATCATCACTTCGCCCGAGGGCGGCAGCCAGGTGGCCGGAAGGTCGCTGGTCGTGCGTGGCCATGCCTGGGCCGGCGACCGGTCGGTGGCCGCCATGCACGTCAGCACGGATTTTGGCGCGACCTGGATCAAGGCCGGGCTGCAGCGCGCACCGAACAAGTACTCCTGGCAGACCTGGACGGCGAAGCTCGAGTTTCCGACCGAGGGCTACTACGAGGTGTGGGCTCGCGCCACGGACGACCAGGGCGTGACGCAGCCCTTCGCGGTCGCCTGGAACCCGAAGGGATACCTCAACAATTCCATGCATCGCATCGCGGTCACCGTGGCCTGATCGGGACGATGAAAGAACAGCAACGATCCGGCGCGCGAGCGCTCTTCGGGCTCGCCGTCGCCTGCGGGCTGGCGGCGCTGCTGGCCGGTCCGCGGGCGGCCGACGCCGCGCAGGGCGATCCCGCTGCCGGTGCCCAGGCCTTCCTGCTCTGCAGCGCCTGCCACAACGCCAAGCCGGATGCGGCGGCCCTCATCGGCCCCAATCTCTGGAACGTCGTCGAGCGCCCGGTCGCGAGTACCGCGGGATTCGAGTACTCCGAAGCCTTGCAGGGCGTGGGCGGCACCTGGACCCCCGCGGCGCTCGACCGGTTCCTCGCCGATCCGGTGGGATTCGCTCCCGGTACGCGCATGGGCTTCGCGGGTGTCACGGATGCCACCGAGCGCGCCAACATCATCGCGTACCTGCAGACCCTCCACGAGGGTGGCGCGGTAGCGATCGCCGCCCCGGCGGTCGATTACGGCCCGGACTGGCCGCCCGGCCCGGGCCAGGCCGAGGCCGGACAACTCTGCAATTCCTGCCACTCGCTGACCCTGGTGAAACAGCAGAAGCTGCCGCGCAGGACCTGGGACAAGTTGCTCGTGTGGATGGTCGAGGAACAGGGAATGGCCGAGCAGCCTCCCGAGACCCGCGAACTGATCCTGGGCTATCTGGCGGAAAACTTCGGCAGGCCCGAATAGCGAAGCGGCCCGGCGCCACCACCCGTCCACCGCGGTACTTGCCACGCGGGCGGCAACGCAGCAGATTGTGGCATATGGATACCAAGCCCTTGCCACCGCGCGGGACCGCGGGCCTCGACCGGCACGTCATTCTCGCGGCGCTCCGCCACGCCCTCGAGCCCGATGACCGTGTCCTCGCGATGTGGGAAGGGGGCTCCGCCGCCTTTGGCAGGCTCGACGCGTGGTCGGACCTCGACATCGTCCTGCTCGTGGAGGACGGCGCGACCGAGTCCACCCTCGTGGCACTCGAGTCCACCCTCGCGTCCTTGAGCCCGATCAGCCTGCGCCACCGCCTCGCGCAGCCGACCTGGCACGGGCACGAACAGGCGTTCTACCGCCTTCGGGACACGGATGAGTTCCTGATGCTGGACGTGGTCGTGATGCGACGATCCGCAGGCAACCGGTTCCTGGAGCGCGAGCGCCACGGCAACGGGGTGATCAGCTTCGACAAGACCGGCGAGATCGCGCCGGTGCCTGTGGACCCCGACGATCTCGCACGGCGCGTTCGTCAGCGCCTCGAACAGCTGCGCACGAGTTTCCCGCTGTTCCAGCCGCTGGTCAGGAAAGAGCTGCTGCGCGGCCATGACCTCGACGCGCTGGCATTCTATCAATCACAGACGCTGTCACCCCTGCTCGCGCTGCTGCGCATCCGCTACTGTCCTGAACGATTCGATTTCGGGATGCGCTACCTGGACCGCGATCTGCCCGCCGACATCGCCATGCTTGCGCGGGAACTCTGGTTCGTCAGCGGACCGGACCAGATCGGCAAGCTGCAGCGGCGTGCGGAAGACCTGTTTGCCGCCACGCTCGCCGAGATCGACGAGCTTGAAACCGGCAGCTAGGAAGCTGGCGGCCACGCCCCGGGAAGAGCCGGGTCGCAGCGCGTGATGGCCGGCATGGTCGCCGGCGGAGTCAGGCCTCTGCCAGCGCAGGCCTCTGCTCTACGTGCGCCGTATCGTGCCGCGGGATGGTGTCGAGGGCCGTGGCGCGGGCGGGCACATGGCTCATGACGTGTTCCGCCAGGGCGGCGATGGTCAGGGACGGGTTCACGCCCGGATTGGCCGGCATGATCGAGCCGTCGCAGACCAGCAGGTTCTGGTAGCCGAAGGCGCGCCCGCAAGGGTCCACTACGCCGGATTGGGCATCCTTGCCGATCACCGCCCCGCCCAGGATATGCGCGGTCGAAGGAACGTTGGCCAGGGCCTCGAGGACGATGGACTGG
>DATHZW010000094.1:0-2212 GCA_035458405.1 Steroidobacteraceae bacterium
CGCCTTGCTCGGGAACGTCGAGCCGGCCAGGTTCGGGTTGATCATCGCGGCGCAGCGGGGCAGCTCGGGCCCCGGCAGGTGATGGTCGGTCACCAGCACGTCGATGCCACGCGCGCGTGCCGCGTCGACGCCGCCGTGCGCGGCCACGCCGTTGTCGACCGTAATGATCAGGCCCGGCGGGTCGGAGTCCATCTCCTCCACGAGACCGGCCGTCAGGCCGTAGCCGTGGCGCATCCGGTCCGGCACCCGGAAATCGACGTTGGCAAAGCCCAGACGGCGAAGTTGCCGGATGATGAGCGCCGTGCTGGTCGCCCCGTCGGCGTCGTAGTCGCCGACGACCAGGATCCTGTCTCCCCGGCCGAGGTAGCCGTGCAGCAGCTGCACGCCGGCGTCGATGCCGTCGAGCGTGGAGACTGGCAACAGGTTGCGCAGCCCCAGCTCGAGCTCCTCCGCGCCACCGATGCCGCGCGCGGCGTACACCCGCCTGAGCACCGGGTGCAGCGAGTCCGGCAGGGAGCAGGCGGCCGGCACCTGGCGCCTGACGATCTCGTGCCGTTTCATCGCAGGACCTCGTGCCAGGCGCGACGCGGCCGCCAGAACCGCAGGCGGTCGTATCGTCCGACGGTCGCGACCGTGCCGTCGAGGAACAGCCGGGCCCCCGAAATCGCGCCGGAGGCCAGCGCGGACTCGAGTGGCGCGAACCAGCGTTCCTCGACGCGCGCCACCGCGGCCGCGGGGTCGCGCTCGAGCGCGCCGAGTCCGATCGACACGATCGCGGACGGCGTCGCCGCCGCATGCCAGGCCTCCAGCGAGACCGGCGTCGGCGCGCACTCCGCCCCGGTGGCGTGCCAGAGATGGCGCAGGAACGGGTCATCCGTCGACAGGCCGGGCAACGAGGCGACCGGTTGCAGCGGGTCGCCGCCGATGCCCCAGAGCCACAGGCCGTTCACCGGCGGCTCGCCCCGCCGCAGGCGCGACTCGTTGAGCGGGTGGGTGTGCAGCCACATCTGGATCTCGGTCATCAGGCGACGCAGCCTGGCACCGCCGGGACCCGATGGCAGCCAGGCGCCGGCGTCGCGCCCGGCCAGCGGCTGGGGATCGTGGGTCGTCGCATCCAGCGGCCCGGTCAAGGCGAGCAGGGCCACCTCGCCGTCGAAACCCAGCGACAGTCCTTCCTCGGCAAACTCGCGGTTGAACCCGTCGACCAGCAGCGGCCATTCGGTGTCCGACAGGGTCGGCGGTCCCGCGGGATCCAGGTGCACGTGCTCCAGTCCGGCCAGCAGGTGCACCGGCGTGGCGATCGCCCAGTTGCCGCCGCGACCCGCGAGGGTGCTGGCCAGCGGCAGCCGTTCGGGCACGGTCATGCCGGCCGTCTGCAGCACCCAGTGGCGCCATCCGGGCAGGCGCGCGGGCTCGCGATCGCCGCGGGCCAGCAGCCGATTGAACCGGTCGAGGCGCGGCGCCGAGTCGGCTTCCACCGGCAGGGCGAAGTCGGTGATGGCGAGGGCAAGCTGCGTCATGGGTCGCTCATGATAGCGGCCGCTGCCGGTCCCGGCCGGTATAGTTGGCAGGCCATGAAGTTCACGCTGGAAAACTCGGCGACCTCCAATGCCGTCACCGGTCGCGCGCCCGGCGAGGTCCGCATCGGCGGGCAAACGTATCGCGCGAGCCTGGTCGTCTGCGCCGGTGTCCTCATCGAGGACTGGCCGGTGCGCGACTCCGCCGCCCTGACCGAGCAAACCCTCGAGGCCGTGCTCGACCTGGCGCCGGAGATCATCCTGCTGGGCACCGGCGAGCGCCAGGTCTTCCCCGATCCGCGCCTCTACGCCGCCGTCGCGGCCCGGGGAGTCGGCATCGAGGTCATGGACAACGGGGCGGCCTGCCGCACCTACAACGTCCTGCTCGCCGAAGGCCGCAACGTGGCCCTGGCCCTGATCCTCTGACGGCGCCTGCCGCTCCGTGGTGCCTGGCTCCGCTAAGCGGTGCCTGGCACCTCCGGCACGCGGTGCCTGACACCTTTGGCCGGCCGCGCTGGCTACGGGCGGGGCATTCCCCCTTTCGCTCCGAAAGCCGAAAGTCGCTGCAGGGGGAACCCCGCCCTTGCCGCGGGCTGGTCGCTGCGGTGCAGTGATGCTCAGCGCGGTCGCGGGAGGGCGGGCCCCCTGCAGCGAGCGAGTTGCGGATTTCCGAGCGAGCGCAGGGAGGACCGGCC
>DATHZW010000095.1:0-4374 GCA_035458405.1 Steroidobacteraceae bacterium
TCGCCGCCTGTCCATAGCGGTTGCGGCAATGGAGCATTGCCTCGAACACGGCAAGCGTGCGCCGACCGAGCGCGTCGAGGCTGCCGGTGGGCCCCCGATCGCGCGCGACCGCCTCGGCGAGCACCCGCGCGCGCTCCGCCCGGGTTCGCGTCGGCCAAAGCTCGTCGCCGAGTCCCTGGGCGATGACGTGGTGGTGCACGTCGCTGTGCTGCCGGACGTCGAGGGTCGCCAGGTGGAAGCCGAAGGTGCGAGCGCGGCGCAGCAGGCGCTCCACCAGGAACAGGCCGCCGTAACGCCCGCCATTGGAGCGCAGGCTCTCGGCCGTGATCTCGACGTCCTCGACGAACTGCCCGGCCGTCTCGTAGCCATTCGGCCGGCCGTCATAGGTGGTGCGCAACCGTTCCGCCACCTGCGAGAGGAACACGCGATAGGGCATCCTGTCGTGGCGCGCTGGCGTCATCGCCTGGGCGGCCGGCAGGATGACCGAGTAGTCCGCTATCCGCTGCTCCAGGGCCTTGCTGACGCCGATCCGGCTCGCGCTCTGCGACAACTTGCCCGCCAGCGCGAGGCATTCCTCGTAGTAGGTCGAGATGAGCACCCGCTGCTGCCGGTGCAGGGTCTCGCGGATCGTCTTGGCGTGGACGTCCGGAATGCCGTCCATGTCGCCGCCCACCCAGCTGCCGAAGCGAAGGATGCACGGCACCTCGAACGTCCCGCGCTCCAGGCCGTAGACGTGCTCGAGCCAGACCTCGAGCTCCTCGTAGAGGGCGGGAACGATGGTATAGATGACCTCGGCCAGGTAGAACAGCACGTGCTCGCGCTCGTCGGCCACCGTCAGGCGCTCGCGCGGATGCTCCTCCGTCTGCCAGCCCGCCGTCACCTCGAAGCGAATCCGGTCCATCACGGAACGCCGCTCGGCGGGTGTCAGCGACGGGTTGATGCGCTCGATCATCAGGTCGGCGATACGCTGCTGGTTGCGCAGGATCGTGCGACGCGTCGATTCCGTCGGGTGGGCCGTGAATACGGGATAGATCGTGATCTCATGCAGCAGCTCGAGAACCCTGCCGGCCTCGACCCCTGCCGCCTTCAGCCGGAACAGGCAGTCGCCGATGCCGCCTGGCTGCGGCCGGTCGCTGCGGCTCTGGTAGGTGCGGCGGCGGCGGATCCGGTGCACCTTCTCCGCCAGGTTGACCACCTGGAACCAGGTGGAAAAGGCGCGAACCAGGTCCCGTGCCTCGGCCGGCGCGCGGTCGCCGGTGCGCACCATGAGCTCGACCGCCGCCTCGGGCTCACCTTCGCGCCGCCTGATCGCGGCCGTCCGGTCGTCCTCCACCTGGGCCAGCAGCTTGTCGCCGCCCTGGTCGCGCAGCACCTCGCCGACCAGCCCGCCGAGCGCGTGGACGTCGTCCCGCAGCGCAGCGTCTTTTGCGGGAAACTGGATGTTCTGTCGTGGGCTCACGGGTTCGGCGTCGCCGGGTGTATACCGGGGAACGGGATGATATCAGAGCGCCACCCTGCCCCGACGCCTGCTGTGGCAACCAACCAACACCATGCGGCCGACGCGGGCCCGCGGGAATGAGCGTGAAAGCGATCGTCATTGCGGGCGAGCCCACGCATGTTGCAGTGCCGTGGAAAAGTGCCGCCTGTCGCAGCATTGCTACGACGCGCCGGCGCAGCGTATGATCGGCGCGACCGGAATTGTATACAGTTTGTCCGGACATCCTAGGGGGAGCCCATGTACAGCCGCAGTGTCAGACTAACGGTCCTTGCCGCCAGCATCGCAGGCATCCTCGCCTCGGCGCAGGCGGGGGCCGAGACGCAACTCGAAGAGATCACCGTCACCGCCCGCCAGCGCGTCGAGAAGATCGAGGACGTGCCGGTGACCATCCAGGCCTTCACGGCGACCGAGATCCAGGCCGCGGGCATCGAGCGCCCCCAGGACTTCATCGCGATGACACCGGGCCTCGCCCAGGTCCAGTCCGCCGAGGCGGGCGACCTGCAGGTCTCGATCCGCGGCATCAATACGGGCCGCGACGCGGAGACCAACTTCGCGCTGGTCATCGACGGCGTGCTGCAGACCAACCCGAACGCGCTGAACCAGGAACTCAACAACGTCTCGCAGATCGAGGTGCTGAAGGGCCCGCAGGGCGCCCTCTACGGCCGCAACGCGGTGGCCGGCGCCATGATCATCTCCACCCGCCAGCCCGGCGAGTCCTTCGAGTTCGACGTCGGCGCCGGCTACGGCACCGACAACAGCTACAAGGGCAACGTCTACTTCGGCGGGCCGCTGGGCGACAGCGCGCGGGGCTCGGTGTCCGCCTACTATCGCAATACCGACGGCCAGTGGAAGAACACCTACCTCGGCTGCGACGACTGCGTGGATTACTTCGAGGAACAGGGCATCTCCGGGAGGATGCTGGTGGACATCGGCGAGTCGGGCCAGCTCGACTTCAAGGCCAAGTACTCGAAGCTCAGCTCGGGCGCGATCAACTTCAATGCGTCGCTGGCGCTGCAGGAAGCAGCGTTACTCGGCTTCGGGGACGTGTTCTGGGAAGACCCGAACAAGCACGAATTTGTCTACATCAACAACGTCAAGCCGGAAAACGAGCAGGAGAACATCAACCTGTCCGTCAAGGGTGACTGGGACATCGGTCCCGGGACCCTGACGGCGGTCGCGGCCTACAACGACCAGACCAATTACTTCCTGACCGACGGCACCAGCGCGGCGTTCTACCTGTACAGCCTGACCAGTTCCTGCATCCAGTCGAATGACGCCCGTGCGGCCGATACGCCCCTGCCTGCACCTTTCTATTACTCGAATTCCTCGGGATTCTTCGTCGACAGCTTCCTGCCGCCGTATGGCCCGACAACCTGCGACGGCTACCAGTACCAGGAGCGCAACCAGAAGGATGCGAGCCTCGAGTTGCGGATCACGTCCCCGGGCGACCAGGCGCTGCGCTGGGTCGCTGGCGTCTATTTCGCGGACATCAAGCGCGACGTCGTCGTGGCCCAGGGCTCCGACAGCGGCCAGGGCTTCATCAAGAAGCCGCTGGTGCTGACCGGACAGCCGAATCCCACCGACCTGCTCTACGACGACAGCTTCAAGAGCAAGGTCTACGCGGGCTTCGGGCAGCTCGCTTACGACGTCGCGGACGGCCTCGAGGTCGCCCTGGCGCTGCGCTACGACACCGAAGAGCGCAAGGTCGACAACAACGTGCCGAAGCTGCCCCCGCAAACGCCCGGCTTCGCCGGCGACAACACCTACCTGAATCCGGCCTACGTCGTGGATCCGTCGCTGACGGAGATCCCGGGCCGCAAGAAGACCTACAGCGAGCTGCAGCCCAAGCTGTCGGTCAACTGGAAGGCGACCGACAGCCTGACGCTGTTCACCTCCTACGGCTACGGCTTCCGCTCGGGCGGCTTCAACTCGACTGGCAGTTCGGCGACCGTGGAGCTGTACTACAGCGGCCTGTGCACCGGCGACTCGCGGTTCGTGGAGCCCTATGTCCCGGTATGCACCGGTGACAACCGCAGCCTGCAGAACGTCAACGACGACTACCAGAAGGAAGTCTCCAAGGCCTTTGAGGCCGGCTTCAAGGCCAGCCTGCTCGATGGGTCGCTGTCCATCAATGGTGCGGTGTACCACACCGACGTCGACGACCTGCAGTTCTTCAACTTCTTCGCCGGTCCCTTCGGCCTGCTGCGCGTCGTGACCAACGCCGAGAAGGCGACAATCCAGGGCTTCGAACTCGACGCGCGCTGGCGGGCCACCGAGTACCTCACCCTGTTCGCCGGCTACGGCTATACCGACAGCCAGATCGACCGCTACGACGGGCGGCCGTACACCAAGGGCAACAAGGTCCCCTATGCGCCGGAATACACGGGCAACGCCGGCATCGACCTGGCCGTGCCGATGGGTGGCTCGGACTGGACGCTCAACGCCCGGCTCGATGCGTCCTTCGTGGGCGAGACCTGGTTCCACCCGGTGCAGCAGGACAAGGTGCCCAACCTGTTCACCTACTTTACGTTCGGCCAGGGCGAGTTCTCCAAGCAGAAGCGCGATCCCTACGCGGTCATGAACGCCCGCCTGGGCGTGTCCAACGGCACCTGGGGCGTCACCGCCTGGGGCCGCAACATCACCGACGAGAACTACCTGCAGGAGATCATCCCGGCGCCGGAGTTCGGCGGTTCGTTCATCCACGACTCGCCGGGCGCGAGCTACGGCGTGGACGTCAGCTACTCGTTCAGGTGATCTGACGAACACCAGGCACCCCGTCGGGTGCCTGGTGGCAGGACCGGGTGCCAGGCACCGTCTCGGTGCCTGGCACCTCTTTCACCTCTTTCATTCCGCGGCCACGGCCGCGCCGCTGGCCA
>DATHZW010000096.1:0-15011 GCA_035458405.1 Steroidobacteraceae bacterium
CGCCTGGGGTGTCGCCATGCCGGTGGTGCATGACGGCAACGATCCGTACACGCACGTGGAGTGGATCAACTTTGCCGGCTGGGCCGGTGCGGACACCTTCATGAAGACCTTCATGGAGCAGCGCAAGGCAATGGGCGAGGCGGCAGCGAACGCGATGGACGCCAGGTGGGACGCGGTCGTCGAGCCCGGTTCGCATGCCGACCTGATCCTGCGCCGCGTCCACTCCGGCGCCGGCGGTCCCGGCCGCGTCCGCTACATACATCTCGGCTATCACAAGGCCCGGCCCGACAAGGCGGGCGACTTGAAGAAGATGTACATGGACACGGTCGTTCCGGTACTGGACAAGGCGGCTGCCGACGGCAAGATCGTCGCCTACGGCCTGAACACGCCCGCCGTTCACCGCGGCGAGGGCTGGGACTACATGTCCTGGTTCGTCTCCGAGTCGCTTGTCGCCCGTGACGACCTCGACGCCGCTTTCGATGCGGCCGGTGCCGCGCGCTCGGAGGCGGAAAACAAGGCCATGGACGCGAAGTGGTCGGAACTGATCGACCCCAGCGGACATTCGGACCAGATCCTGCTGGTCGTGCACTACAAGAGCCGCGACAGCCAGAAGCCGGAGTAGCCGGATTCTTCCCGGTGCCGGGTCGCGGGAATCGCGGCCCGGCATCTCTGGTCCGGGCGCGGCGACATCTGCGCCGCGGCGAGCCTCGCGCCGCCGCCAGCGCCAGATCCGCAATTGTACCTATCGAGCCGGCCCGCCCCGGGCGCGCGAATATACTTTCGCTCTCCCTGGGCTGATCCCTCGAGCCACCCATGAAAAACCTCACCCGCCTGCTCGGCCTGGTCGCGATACTCATGGCGTCCGTCCCGCCCACCCTGGCGGCGGACACGAAGCCGGATGCGCCGGACGCGACCGCCAGGGACGAAAAGTCCATCCCCGAGGCGAAGACCTGGGTCACCCGGCACAAGGCACGAATCGGCGGCGAAATCGTCGCGTATACGGCAACCGCCGGCACGATGCTGATGAAGAACGGCAAGGACGAGCCGATCGCCCTGTTCGGCTTCACCTCCTACGCGCGGGACGGGAGCGACCCGCGCACTCGCCCGATCATCTTTGCCTACAACGGCGGCCCGGGTTCGGCCTCGGCCTGGCTGCACATGGGCATCCTCGGCCCGAAGCGAACGGTCCTCCGGGATGGCGACTACAACACCCGCGGGCCCTTCCGCACGGTCGAGAACGAGTTCAGCATCCTCGACCGCGCCGATCTCGTCATGATCGACCCGGTCGGTACCGGCTTCTCGCGCGTCGTCGGCAAGGGCGAAGGCAAGGACTTCTGGGGCGTCGACCAGGACATCGAGTCGGTGTCCGCGTTCATCGCGGAATACCTGAGCCAGTACGGCCGCTGGGCAGCGCCCAAGTTCATCCTGGGGGAGAGCTACGGCGGCATGCGCACCGCCGGCCTTGCCCACCACTTGCTGACGGACCACCAGATCGCCTTGAACGGCATCATCCTGGTATCGCCGTACCTCGACTTCGGTTCCGGCAACGCCGGGATCAGGCTCGACGTGCCCTACGTCAACTTCCTCTCGACCTACGCCGCGACGGCCTGGTACCACAACGCGCTGCCGGATCGCCCGGCCGAGCTGCAGCCGTTCCTGCGTGAAGTCGAGGCGTTCGCCGAGGATGTGTATGCGCCCCTGCTCTACAAGGGCGCGAGGGCAACGGCGGAAGAGCGCCAGCGGGTGCTGGCCGGCCTGGAACGCTATACGGGAATCAGCGCGGACTACTGGGACAAGGCCAACCTGCGGATCGACGAGGGACACTTCCTGCAGGAACTGATGCGCAACCAGCGCAAGGTCGTCGGCCGCATCGACACCCGTTACGTCGGCGGCGCGTTCAATCCGCTCGGCGAGGACATGGCCTATGACCCTTACGGTGCCGCCATCGCCCCGGCGATCGTCGCGACGTTCAACGACTATTACCGCAAGGAGCTCGAGGTCGAGTCGGATCGCCAGTACGTGCTGTCCGGGCGCCTTTACCGTGAATGGGACCAGCGCCACGAGCAGCCGGACAGCCGCTGGAAGGTGCCTTACCCGAACACGATCGTGGACCTGTCCCGCGCGATGACCCTGAACCCGAAGATGAAGGTGCTGGTGGACACCGGCTACTTCGACCTCGCCTGCCCGTACCGCACCGTCGAATACGCGATCGAGCATCTCGATGTCGCACCGGAGCTGCGCAACAACGTCCAGGTCGCGTACTACGCGGCGGGACACATGATGTACGTGGAGCCGGGCTCCATGAAGAAATTCAAGGACACGCTGGCGGCCTTCGTGGAGGCAAATGGCAGTTGATCCGTACACCAGGATCCGTTGATCCTGCGGAAGTCCTGAAGCCGGATCGGTAGACTGTCCCACCATGACCCGGCCGATCCGCTGGTTTCTCACGGCGCGCGACAGCGATGCCCGCCTAACGGAGCAGGTCCCGCTGGCGCCCGCTGCCGGCGAGCCTGGCCCGGCGTCGGTGCGGGTGGACACCGCTCAGGGTTTTCAGGAAATCCTTGGCTTCGGCGGCGCGTTCACCGAGGCCGCCGCGGTGAACTGGCTGGCGCTCGGCGCCGAGCGCCGCGCGGAGGTGCTCGAGGCCTGTTTCGACCGCGACGCCGGGCACGGCTATTCCCTGTGCCGGGTGCACATGGGCAGTTGCGACTTCGCGCTGGGCAATTACAGCCATGTCGAGACGCCCGGGGACATGGAACTCGCAAGCTTCAGCATCGAGCGTGACCGGCAGTCGCTGCTGCCCTTCATCAAGGCGGCGCAGCGGGTGTCGGGCCAGCCCCTCAGGCTGCTCGCATCGCCGTGGAGCCCGCCGGCCTGGATGAAGACCACCGGCCGGATGAACGACGGCGGTTCCCTGCGCCGCGAATGCCGTGGGGCCTGGGCCCGCTGCTACGTCCGCTTCATCGAGGCCTATGAAGCCGAGGGCGTGCCCATCTGGGGCGTGTCGGTGCAGAACGAGCCAATGGCCGTGCAGCGCTGGGACTCCTGTATCTACACCGCCGAGGAGGAGCGCGACTTCGTGCGCGACTTCCTCGGCCCGGCGCTCGAGGCAGCCGGCCGCGGCGACGTCCGGATCGTCATCTGGGACCACAATCGCGACCTGATGGTCGAGCGGGCCCAAGTCGTGTACTCGGACCCCGAGGCCGCGCGCTACGTCTGGGGCACGGGCTTCCATTGGTACGGCCCGGATTGCTTCGATAACGTCCAGCAGGTCCACGACGCCTGGCCTGACAAGCAGTTGCTCTTCACGGAGGGCTGCCAGGAAGGCGGGCCACACCGCGGCTCGTGGGAGCTCGGCGAGCGATATGCCCGATCGATGATCAACGACCTGAACCGCTGGACGGTCGGCTGGATAGACTGGAACCTGCTGCTGGACTTCCAGGGCGGCCCCAACCACGTCGGCAACTTCTGCAGCGCGCCGATCCTCGCCGACGCCGCGACCGACAGCATCTCGCTGCAGAGCTCCTATTTCTACCTCGGGCACTTCGCGCGGTTCGTGAAGCCGGGTGCGCGCCGCATCGCCTGCTCGGCGGATTGTCACGACCTGGAGTCGGCGGCCTTCCTGAATCCGGACGACAGCGTCGCCGTCGTGGTCATGAACCGCAGCGAACGCGAGCAGCGCTTCACGCTCTCCACCGGTGACCACCGAACGCCTGCGGAATTGCCCGCGCGCTCGATCGCGACCTACCTGGCCTGAGGGCCGGCAGCAAGTCGGCGACCGAGCCGCAGGGGCGGGCCCACCGAGCGGCGCCAGGCCCACACGGCCACCTTCCTGAACCCCGATATCTGTCGTAAGCTCCCCGGAATCACGTATCCGAAGAAATTCACGGTGGAGGTCTACGCCGGCCTCCGCTGCGCGATCTTCGGACAACAGGGCCCGGCGCCGCTGAGCACGCCAGACACCATGGCGTTCGACGGGGTCGATCCGCGCACCGGCGAGTCGGGCAAATTCCTGACCCTGGGCATCAACCTGGATTTCTGAGGATGTAGCCATGTCCGAGGCGTTTCCAGCGCTCGTCGCCACGCGGCCGGCCTCGCGGCCCGGCATCGCGCAGGCTGTTGCTGCGCTGCTGGTCGCGCTGTGGGCAGCCAGCGCCGCCCCGCTGGCGACGGCGGACGGTGCCGTCGCCCTCGGCAAGGGCACTTACCATACCCAGCCCAAAGGCGGCCCGTTCGGTTCGGGCGACAAGCTGCCGGTAGCCAGCTACCGGAGCGGCGAGGCCGCCGCCCGGGCGGCACCGACCAACCAGTGGTATTCATCGGTGATGTTCCAGCGCTGGTCGCAGCCGCTGTACACCCATCCGATGGCCTACCGGGCCGTCGAGGCGGGCTTTGAGATCAGCCGGCCCGGCAAGAGCCTGTCCGTCACGGAACGCGGACTGAGGGTGACGCTCCAGTACCTGCACACGCCCCAGGTGACGGTCGCCCCGGTGTCCTTCAAGCCGCAGGATGCCCGGCTGTCAGGATTCTCCGACTGGCTGGCCGAGATCAGCATGGCGTCGCCGGAGGGCGCCCTCCTGAAGGCCACCGTGCTGCACGGGAGCCCCTTCAGTTACTACGAATGCAGTACCGGCGACGTGCGCTTTTCGCTCGCGGCGGCCCCGCAGGTGCTGTCCAGCCCGGAAGACCCGGCCGGCGACGCCCGCGTCGCCGCCTTCAAGGTCGATGGCCGTTCCTATGCGGTGTTCGCGCCCACCGGCGCCACCTGGGACTGGAGCCAGCCGACGGAACTCGTACTCCGCCTGCCGGCGGCCTCGCGCTACTTCTCGGTTGCGGGGCTGCCTGACGATCGCGAGAAGACGCTATCCGACTTCCTCGCGCTGGCCTACGCGTTCCCGACCGACACGCGCGTCGAGTGGGCCTACGACCAGCGCGCCAGCACGCTGCGCAGTACCTTCAGCGTTGCAACACAGGCCAGGGAAGGCACGAACCTGACGACGTTCATGGGCCTGTATCCGCACCAGTGGACGAGCGTGGTCCCGGCGCGGGAATCCGTCTATGAGTATGAGACGGTGCGTGGCGCGATCCGGCTCGTCCCGGGCAACAGCTTTACCGTCGAGCGACCCTTCCATGGCCTCGTGCCGACCTGGGCCGGGCTCGAGGATCCCGGCAACGGCCAGGGCGTCAACAGCCTGCTGGCCGGCGAGCTCGTGAAATCCGACCGATTGTTCAAGACGCATGGCCGCGGCACCTACTGGTATGGCAAGGGTCTCGGCGCCCTGGCGCAGCTCATGGGCGTTGCCGAGGCCCAGGGCGAGGCGAAGACCCGCGACGAGCTGCTGGCGCAGTTGAAGGAACGCCTGGAGCACTGGTTCGAGGGCAAGCACGCCAGCTACTTCATGCAGGACGCGACGATCGGGACCTTCGTGGGATTTCCGCAGGAGTACAACAGCGTCTCCCACATGAACGACCACCACTTCCAGTACGGCTACTGGATCATGGCGGCGGCGCATGTGGCGCTTCGCGACCCGGCCTGGGCGGCACAGGACCAGTGGGGTGGCATGGTCGGCAAGATCATCGCCGACATCGCCACCAGCGAGCGTGGCCGGCCGGACTTCCCGTTCCTGAGGAATTTCGACGCCTATGAGGGCCACTCCTGGGCCTCCGGCGACGCCAACTTCGAGGCCGGCAACAACCAGGAGTCCTCCTCGGAGGCCGTCAATGCCTGGGCCGGCCTCATCCTCTGGGGCGAAGCGACGGGCGACGAGAAGCTCAGGGACCTCGGGATCTATCTCCTGACGAGCGAGATCGCCTCGGTGCAGCACTACTGGTTCGACATCGACCGGAAGGTCCTTGCGCCGGAGTTCGACAGGCCGTTCGCCAGCATGGTGTTCGGCGGCAAGTACAGCTACGACACGTGGTGGACCGTGGAACCGCGCCAGATCACCGGCATCAACATGATGCCGATCACGCCGGCGTCGACCTACCTCGGTCGGGACCCGGCCTATGTCCGCAAGGTCATGGATGCGCTGCCCGGCGCCGTCGCCGCCTACCAGAGACAAGGTGCCAGTGACGGCACGCCCGCGGACGTCTGGCAGGACATCCTGGCCTCCTACCTCGCGCTCGCCGATCCGGACGCCGGGCTGGCGATGTGGAACAGGCACGGCTACGTCGAGCACGGCGCGACCCGCACCCACACGCTGTACTGGCTGCAGAGCCTGCGGGAGATGGGCCGGCCCGACTTCTCGGTGTCGGCTGACACGCCGCTGTATGCGGTGTTCAAGGACGCCAGGGGCGTACGGACATACCTGGCGTACAACGCGCGCGACGCCGCGATCAAGGTCAGGTTCAGCGACGGCAAGACCGTCGACGTCGCCCCGCGTTCGCTGGCGCGCAGCCGCTAGCGCCTTCGGTGCCGGGGCGCGCGTCCCGCGACCCGGCATCCGCCTACTTCACGCGCTTCATTTCCGGGTCGTACAGCGGCCGCAGCGACGTGACCGCCGGGTAGCGGGTGCCGGCAATGTCCACTTCCCAGTGCCCCGCATCGAGCCAGGCCTGGTCGATCGGCTCCTCGCCGCCGACCATGGCCAGGCCCACGGCGCCGCCGAGCGTGTGCCCGTAGGACGCGGCGCGGACATAGCCCACCGCCTTGCCGTCACGCCACAGGATCTCGGCGTGGTACAGCATCGGCTCCGGATCCCTGACCAGGACCTGCACCAGCCGCCGCCTGAGGGGCCCGGCCGCCTTCTTCGCCAGCACGGCGTCGCGCCCGATGAACCCGCCGGGTTTCTTCAGGTCGACCGCGAAGCCGAGCCCCGCCTCGAGCACGGAGTCCGTGTTGTCGATGTCGTGGCCGAAATCGCGGTAGCCCTTCTCCATGCGCAGGCTCGCCAGCGCCTTGAGGCCCGCGTGACGGACGCCGAACGCCGCCCCGGCCTCGACCAGGCGGTCGTAGACGTGGGTCGCCTGCTCCGTCGGGATGTACAGCTCGTAGCCGAGCTCGCCGAGGTAGGTGATGCGGATGCACAGGGCCCGCGCATAGCCGACGTCGATCTCGCGCGCCGCGCGGAAGGGAAAGGCCTGGTTTGACAGGTCGGCGCTGGTGACGGCCTGCAGCAGCTCCCTCGAACGCGGCCCCTGCACGTTCAGCTGCGCGTAGCCCGAGGTCACGTCGGTCACGAAGGCGTGCGCGTCGTCGGGGATGTGGCGACGCATCCAGGTGTCGGCGTGGCGATGCGCCGTGTCGGAGGCCACCACCCAGTAACGCTCGTCGTTCAGCTTGGTGACGGTCAGGTCGGCCTCGAGCGTGCCGCCCTCGTTCAGCCACTGCGTGTAGGTGATGACTCCGGATGGCCCGTCCACGTTGTTCGCCGAGATGTGGTTGAGCACCCGGCCCGCGTCCCGGCCCTGTACCTGGAACTTCGCCATGAAGGACATGTCCATCAGGATCACGCCCTCGCGCGCGGCGCGATGCTCCGCTTCCCACCACGGGAACCAGTGCTGGCGGCCCCAGGAGAGCTCATCCACCCTGGCCTCGATGCCGTCCGGCGCGTACCAGTCCGCGCCCTCCCAGCCGCTGACGTCACGGAAATACGCGCCGCGCGCGGCCAGCCGGTCGTAGAAGGCGCTCTTGCGGGCCCCGCGCGCCGACTGCATGGAGCGCGTCGGGTAGTGGCACTGGTAGACCATGCCGAGCGACTCCACGGTGCGCCTGCGCCGGTACTCGGGATTCGACTGGTAGACCTGCAGGCGGTCGATGTCGAAGCCCGTGACGTCCACGTCGGGCCGGCCGTTGATGATCCAGTGGGCCAGCACCCGGCCGAGCCCGCCGCCGGTCAGGATGCCGATGGAGTTCATGCCCGCCGCGACGAAGAAGTTCTTCAGTTCCGGCGCCTCGCCGACCACCGGCTGCAGGTCCGGCGTGAAGCTCTCCGGCCCGCAGAAGAATTTCTTCACGCCGAGGTCCAGGGACACGGGAACGCGCCGCATCGCCTTCTCGACGTAGGGTGTCATTCTCTCCCAGTCCGGCGGGATTTCGCCGAACGAGAAGTCCTCGGGCACGCCCTCGACCTTCCAGGGCGCGCAGACCGGCTCGAACAGGCCGATCATCAGGCCGCCCACCTCCTCGCGAAAGTAGCCGTAGGAGCCCGGGTCCTCCAGCACCGGCATCGATCTGTCGATGCCGGGGCACTGTCCCGTGATGAGGTAGTAGTGCTCGGCCGCCTGCAGCGGGATGCTGACGCCGGCCCGCTCGCCGAGCTGGCGCGCCCACATGCCGGCACAGTTGACGACGTACTCGGCCGCGACGTCGCCGTGCGGGGTCGACACGCCGGTCACGACGCCGCGCTTGCTCAGCACGCCCGTCACCGCGACGCCCTCGACGATCGTCGCGCCCTGCATTCGCGCGCCCCTGGCCAGCGCCATGGTCACGTCCACGGGGTCGGCGCGGCCGTCCTCCTTGACGTAGAAGCCGGCCAGCAGGTCGTCGGTACGTGCCAGCGGAAAGAGCCCGCCGATCTCGGCCGGCGAGATTTCCTGCACGTCGATGCCGCAGTAGCGGTTGAAGGCCGAGACGCGCCGGTACTCCTCGACGCGGTCGGCATCGGCCGCCGCCTCGATGAAGCCGACGGGCCTGAAGCCCGTCGACTGGCCGGTCTCCGCCTCCAGCCGCGCGTACAGGTCGCGCGTGTACTGGCGCATCTCCGTCGAGGTGTACGAGGTCGAGCCGAAGGTGACGATCAGCCCGGCGGCGTGCCAGGTCGTGCCCGAGGTCAGGCGGTCGCGCTCCAGCAGCAGCACGTCCTTCCAGCCCATGTGGGCCAGGTGGTAGGCCACCGAGCAGCCGATGACGCCGCCGCCGATGACGACGACCCGGGCCTGACGGGGAAGATTGGGTTCTGACATGGCGAAAACATACCGCAAATCCGCCTGCGGGTGCCGCGGAAAGCCGCTGCCGGGCCGCGGGACCCGCGGCCCGGCAGCGGTCTGCGCTATCGGCTCAGGCCTTGGCGGCCTTCGCCTTGCGGTCGCCGACCAGGTAGGCGGCCAGCGCCGGCAGCAGCAGGATGGCGCCGAAGGCGTTCACCAGGAACATGAATGCCAGCAGGATGCCCATGTCGGCCTGGAACTTCAGCGCCGAGAAGGTCCAGGTCGCGACCGACACCGTCATCGTGATCGCCGTGAAGATCGACGCCGTGCCGCGCTGCTTGAGCGCCTCGACGAAGCCGTCCTTCAGGCTGAGGCCATTGTCTTCCATCTCGTGCTTGAGGCGCTCGAACAGGTAGATGCCGTAGTCCACGCCGACGCCCACGCCGAGCGCGACGACCGGAAGCGTATTGACCTTCACGCCAATGCCGAGCATTGCCATGAGCGCATTGCAGAGCACGGTCACCAGCGCCAGCGGCAGGATGATGCAGAGCGTGATGGTGATCGAGCGGAACGTCACCAGGCAGAGCACGGACACCGAGGCGAACAGCGCCAGGTTCACCCACTTGTCGGCGGCCTCCACGGCCTCGTTGGTGGCGGCCATCACGCCGACGTTGCCGCTCGCGAGCCGGAAGGTGATCCTGTCGGTGTCGCCGCCGGCGGCCTTGAAATCATTGACCTTCTGGACGATGTGCTCGATCGTCGTCGCCTGGTGGTCCGTCGTGTAGATGCTCACGGGCATCGCGGTGCACTGCGAGTTCATGAACTCGCTGCCCAGGCGGGTCGCGTAACCGACGCCCTGAGCGATCTGCGCCCTCGATTCCGGCAGCATCCGCCACTTCGCGAAGGTCTCCGCGAACGACTGCGTCATCGACTTCACGAAACCGGAGAGGCTGCGCACCGTGGCGACGCCGTCCACCTGCCGCATCTGGAAGTCGAAGTCCTCCATCTTGTCCATCACGTCGCGGTCCACGCAGGGCGAATCGTCCTCGTCCTCGGCCTTGGCCTCGGCGATGACCTGCAGCAGGTCCACGCCGATCGCGAAGTGGCCGGTGATGAAGTCCACGTCCTGGTTGTAGCGCGAATCCGGCCGCAGTTCCGGGACGCCCTTGCCCAGGTCGCCGATGTGCAGGTGCCGGACCTGGCTGATCCCGAATGCCAGCAAGCCGAGTCCGGCCAGGATCGCCAGCCAGCCGACCTTCTTCGTGGCCAGCGGCGCGATGCGCACCCACAGCCAGTCGCCCGAGGTCTCCTTGCCCCGCAGCTTGTGCGCCTGCTTGGGGGTGAACTTGTAGTAGGAGAGCAGGATCGGCAGCAGCATCTTGTTGGTGATGATCATCACCGTGACGCCGATGGTCGCCGTATAAGCGAGCTCGCGCACGATCTCGATCTCGACGAAGCCGATGACCATGAAGCCGAGCGCGTTGGCCAGCAGCGCCATCGCACCGGGGATGAACAGCTTCTCGAACGAGTGCTCGGACGCCGTGATGCCGTTGGCGCCGTGCAGCGTCTCGAGCTTCCAGGCGTTGGTCATCTGCACGGCGTGCGAAACCGCGATCGAGAAGATCAGGAACGGCACCAGGATCGACATCGGATCGAGCCCGAGCCCGAAGATGGGCAGCAGGCCGAGCAGCCAGATCACCGGCACGACGGCGCAGACCAGCGCCAGGAAGGTGATCATCTTCGAGCCGGAGTACCAGTACAGCAGCAGCGCCGTGATGACGAAGGCCACGCCAAAGAACACCAGCACGCCGGCTGCGCCCTTGGCGATGTCGCCCACCGCCTTGGCGAAGCCGATCTCGTACACGCCGATGTCGGCGTTCTCGTACTTCGTCCGGATGTCCTCCAGCTGCTGCGCCACGGCCTGCAGGTCGAGCCGCTCGCCGGTGTCCGGGTCGTTCTCCATCAGGGTCGCGACCACCATCGCCGCGGTCTGGTCGTTGGAGACGATGCGCCCGACCCAGTCGGACTTGAGCAGGTTTTCGCGGACGCGAACCAGCTGCTCGGGCGTGCCGGTGAAATCCGCCGCGACCACGTTGCCGCCGCGGAACCCGTCCTCGACCACCTCGGTGAAGCGGACGTTAGCCGTGAACAGCGAGGTCACCGAGCTGCGCTCGACTCCCTTGATGTAGAAGACCTCCTCGGTCACCTTGCGCAGGGCATCCATGAACCCCTTGTCATAGATCTGGCCCTTCTTGTTCTCCACCGCGACCAGGACCTTGTTCGCGCCGCCGAAGTCCGCCTGGTACTGGAGGAAAGTCGCCATGTAGGGGTGTTTCAGCGGGATCATCTTGGTGAAGGCCGCCGTCACCCTCAGCTGGCTCGCCATGGCGCCCAGCACCACCGTGATGATGATGAACAGGATCAGCAGCGGCTTGCGATGGTGGAAGATCCGGTAGGAGATCCTGCCGACCCAGTCCTTGCGGAACTGCCTCTTCTTGATGTGGCTGTCGTCGGTGTCCAGGATGTGCTCATGCGTGTCGGTCATGTCTATGCCCCTACTGTTCCACCGGGGCCCGTGGGCTCATGAGCCAGGCCGGATCAAGTGGCGTCACCCCCGCCTCGCCGACAAGCACGACCCCGCCGGGCACTTCGATCAGCGCCGCGAAGCCCTTGCCGAGGGGCGACCAATGCAGTTCGACTGTCTGCCCGTCGTCGTGGCTGTCCGCGAGCAGGCCGGCGTTGCCGACCAGCAGGACCCGCCCGTCGGCCAGCTGCCTGCCCGACATGATCGAGGCGGTCGTGCCGATTTCCACCTTCTGCCACGTGGCGCCGACGTCCATGCTGCGGTAGATGTTGCCGCGCATGCCGAAGGCCAGCAGCCCCCCGTCCGTCGTGGTCAGGGCCGCGAAATAGGAACCCTCGTAGGGAGACTCCACGGCCGTCCAGGTCTCGCCACCATCCTCCGAGCGGGCGAGCGTGCCCGACTCCGCCACCATGAACAGCGACGAGCCGACCGGCAGCACCTGGGAGATGTGCCGGTCGAAGTCCTCCGAGATCACGGTGCGACGCTCCCAGGACCTGCCGGCGTCGGTCGAATCGAAGTACAGGCCGAAGGCGCCGTAGGCAACGAAATGATCGCCGCCCAGGCTGGCGACGCCCAGCAGCGAATCCGGCACGGCCTCCTCGATCGTCACGTCGGTCCAGCTCGCGCCGCCGTCCTCCGTCCGCACGGCCGAGCCGCCGTGGCCCACCGCAACCCCGGTCCTGTCGTCCCTGAAGGCGACGCTGGTCAGCGTGCGGGTCACCGGCGTGGCCACCGCCTTCCAGGTCTTGCCGGAATCATCCGAGACCAGCGTGAGGCCCCGCTCCCCGACCGCAACCAGCCGGTCGCCGGCGCGGGCGACGTCCATCAGGATGATGCGGTCGCTGCGGATGTCCACGACGATCCCTGGCCTTCCCGGCACCGCCGCGGGAGTGCTTTCTTCCGCAGGGGCCGCGATCGTCGCAAAAAGGAACGCGCCCATGAGGGCGCAAGTTGCTGCGGCCCAATGCTTCATCGTCTTCCCCGCTCGGCCCAAAGCGGGCCGCTGAGTCTCAGGCGTCCCCGGACCACGGGTCCGGGGACGCCGATCGAACCTGCCCGGATATCTGGTGATACCGGCGGCGCTTCACCGCGCCTTACTTCGTGCCCAGGCGCCGCAGCGCATCCGGCTGGAAGTCGCCCCACTTGCCTTTCTGGCCGAACTTCCAGGGCGTCTTCACCTCGTTGTCCAGGTTGCTGAGGAGGTAGTTGCCGTTGTTCAGGTCATGAAAGATGTTGGCACGGTACCAGGGCACACCCGCGTCGTAGAACTGGATCATCGGGTGGATCGACACGCGCCAGAGCTGCTTGCGCGTGTCGTAGGCATCCTGGTAAACGACCGTCCAGCTGTCCTCGTCGAGGTAGAACACGCGCTTGCCGTAGATGTGCTTGCTGCCGGCCTTGAGGTTGCCCTCGACCACCCACACGCGATGCAGCTCATAGCGCATGACGTCGGGGTTCGGGCTGTTCTTGCGGACGATGTCCTTCTCGTACCTGAGCGCCTTGTTCGACAGCTTGTAGGCGTTGTAGGGGATGTACATCTCCTTCTTGCCCACCAGCGTCCAGTCGTAGCGGTCCGGCGCGCCGTTCCAGGCGTCGAACTCGTCGGTGACGCGCATGCCCTCGGTGCCGTCGTTGACGTTGTCGTAGTTCAGGTCCGGCGCCCTGCGCACGCGGCGCTGGCCCGCGTTGTAGATCCACGCGGCGCGCTGCTGCTTCACCTGGTCGACCGGCTCGTGCACCAGGAACACGGTGCCTTCGAGCGTCGCCGGGCTGGTGAAGGCCGACTGGAACACGAGCAGCAGGTTGTCCTGCGGCTTGTCCAGGTTCTGGTTGAAGATGCGGAACTCGCGCACGCCGACCTTGAACGAGTCGCCGTTGCTGCGGACCGGGAAGGAGTGGTACTCGCGCTCGAGCCCGCCGCCCAGGTAGCGCATCGGATGGTTCCACAGCGCCTCGATGCCGCTCTTCGGGATCGGGAAGGGCACGGTCGAGGTGCCGAGGTTGGCGATGCCGAAGCCTTCCATCGAGGTCTTGCCGGCCTGCGCCTTGACTGCGTCGTAGATCGCCTGCGGATAGCAGGCGGTGCGGCGGGTCTCGTACACCGGCAACGCGAAGTTGTCGTACTTGTCCAGCATCGCCAGCACGCCGGGCGTCAGCTTGTCCTTGTACTGGGCCGCGTTCGCCTTGGTGATGGTGAACTTGACCTTGTCGCCCGCGAACGGGTCGACATAGCCCTTGTCCGGCGTCCAGCCGGCGGGCGGCGAGCACAGTCCGCCGGTCCAGGCGGGAATCGTGCCGTCCTTGTTGCCGGCCTTCTCCGCGCCCACGGGCGTGAGGTCGGCGCCGAGGCGCGCGACCTCGGCCGCCGAGAGCGCTGCCCATGCGGGCGAGGTGACCCCTGCCAGGGCGGCCACCGCGATCGCGGCGCCGAGCATCTTGTTGATCGTCTTCATCTGGATATTCTCCTGGATCGGGTCAGAAGGTCATGCCGACCGCGGCCGAGTAGAAGTCGCGGTCGAACAGGCCGTCGAAGTTGTGGTTGTCATAGGACACGTAGCTCAGGTCGAAGGTGTAGCGCTTGTTGTAGGTCGCCTTCAGGCCGAGACCCAGGGTCTTGCGTCCCTCGTTGAACGTCGGGTCCATCGACACGCCGGACACGTCGTGCGCCCAGTACACGCTCGGGGTGAGCGTCACGCCGCTGTTCATGACGTTGTTGTAGTCCAGCGAGGCGCGCAGGCGGTAACCCCAGGAGACGTCCGTCACGTAGCCGTCGTTGCGGCAACCGTTCGGCTGGGTGTTGTAGATCTGGTTGGCTACCGGCACCGGCAGGTTCACGAAGGTCGGCGAGCAGGCGTTGCCGCCGCTTGCGGCGCCTATCTGGGCGCCGAGAGGGTTATCGGTCGGCTCAGTGAATCCCGGGCCGCCGCCGGTCCCGAACATGAAGCCGCGCCCGTAGCGCAATCCGCCCTTGGTGTAGTCGGGCACGTCGTTCCACTGCGCCCCCACCTCGCCGACGATCAGCATGTTCTGGGCGCCGAAGATGTTGCTGAAGGTCTTGACCACGTTGGCCTGCAGCTGCGTCTTGTTGAAGCGGTCCCAGCCCGAGTAGTAGGAGCCACCGGGCTTGGCGGCGTCCGTCTGGACCCGCTCCTGCGCCGGTCCGACGCCAAGGCATACCGCGGCCAGCAGGGCGTTGCCGTTGATCATCACCGGCACGTCCTGTTGGTAGCTGACTTCCGCGGAGGCCGACCACCCGAACAGGTTGGTGGCGGCACTGAGGCCGAAGACCTGGATGTCCTCCGGGTATTCCCAGTAGCCCGAGGTCGACTGCAGGTTCAGGCCGGTGGCCGCGAAATTCGCGTTCAGGCCCGCCGCGACGGCCGGGACCACCGTGCGATACAGCAAGGCAGACGTCGGGCTGCTCTTGAAGTAGCCGCCCCAGGCATCGGTGCCGCCCAGGCCGAAGGCCTGCAGCGCCCCCTGCTGCACCGGCGTCAGGTCATTGAAGGTCGTCGCGGTCGTTCCGGCGATGACCGGCAGGCGGCTGTGGATGTTCATC
>DATHZW010000097.1:0-7670 GCA_035458405.1 Steroidobacteraceae bacterium
CAGGCGACGACCCGTCACCCGGCGGGAGCAGCGCTTGAACACCGCGACGGCGAATGCCGGGGGTCAATCCCGCCGCGCCTTATACTCACGGTGGTGCGCGGCACGGAGACGCAGATGAAGGCGACGACCAGGGAGCGGGAACAGGGTCCGGCAAGCCGCTGGCTGGCCATGGCGATCGTCGGGCTGGCCCTGGCCTGCGCCGGCTGCTCGGGATTGATGCCGAAGCTCGAGACGCCGCAGCTGTCGCTGGTCGGCATCAAGATCCAGGACATGACCTTCTTCGAGCAGCGCCTGCTGGTGCGGCTGAGGGTCCGGAACCCGAACGACCTGGCCCTGCCGGTCAAGGGCATCACCGTGGACTTCGAGCTGGCCGGCGAGGCGTTTGCTGAAGGCACCAGCGCGCGGGCCTTCGAGGTGCCCGCCTTCGGCGAGGCGGAGTTCGACATGATGGTGACCGCCAACGCCGCGACGGCGCTCCTGCGGATCATCGACGAGAGCCGGGGCAAGCGGGTGGACTCGCTGGACTACCGCATCCGGGGCAAGCTGAGCACGAGCCTGGGGCTGCTGAGATCGGTGCCCTTCGACGAGCGCGGCACCATCGCCCTCGACTCGCTCGCCGGCAAGGACAAGAACAAGGCCGGGGGCGGCGCCGACCGCAGCTGACGCCGGTCTCAGCCCGGCCGACCCACGGCCTGCGCATACAGCTCGAGATAGCGCTCGAACTGCCTGTCCCAGCTGAAGTCCTCGGCCATGCCGTTGGCGACGACGCGAGACCAGTCACCCGGGTTGGCAAACAGCGAGCAGGCCTGCGCAAGCGCCCAGCGGACGGCGCCGGCGTCGGCATCGTTGAACACGATGCCCGTGCCCTCGCCGGTGCCGGGGTCGAAGTGCCGAACCGAATCCGCGAGCCCCCCGGTGCGCCGCACGATGGGCACCGTTCCGTAACGCAGGCTGTACATCTGGTTGAGGCCGCAGGGCTCGTATCGCGAGGGCATCAGGAAGGCGTCGCAGCCGGCCTCGATCCAGTGGGCGAGTTCCTCGTCCTGGCCCTGGCGAAACGCGACGCGGCGCGGATGGGCCGCAGCCAGCCCCGCAAGGAACTCCTCGCACTGCCGGTCGCCGCTGCCCAGCACCGCGAGGGCGAAGTCTCCCCGCGATATCGCTTCCGGCAATGCCTCGAACAGCAGGTCGATCCCCTTCTGCCAGGCCAGGCGGGTGACGATGCCGATCAGCGGCCGGCCGGGACCCGGGTCGAGGCCGAGGCGCTCGCACAGCGCCTTGCGCATCTGCGCCTTGCCCGACAGGTCGCCCGCCGAGTAATGCCAGGGCAGGTAGCGATCGGTCGCAGGATCCCACTCCCGCGGGTCGACGCCGTTGAGGATGCCGACGATGGCGTCCCCGCGCGCGCGCAGCACCCCGTCGAGACCCATGCCCTGCTCGGGCGTGCAGATTTCCCTGGCGTAGGTCGGGCTCACGGTGCTGACGATGTCGGCATCCCGCAGGCCCTGCCTGAGAAGATTGATCCGGCCCGCGGCGAGCTCGTCGGGATCGAGGTCGTCGGCGGCGTCCCCGAGCCCGAGCTCGCCGGCCGCAGTCGCGGGCAGCACCCCCTGGTAGCCGAGATTGTGGACGGTCAGCACCGAGCGGGCCCGCGCAAGCAACGGCTCGGTCGCGCGTGCCGCCTTCAGGTACAGGGGCAGCAGCGCCGTGTGCCAGTCGTGGCAATGGACGACGTCCGGGGACAACCGCAAGCGGCGGCAGGCCTCCAGCGCGGCCCGGCAGAGCAGCAGGAAACGCAGGTGCTCGTCGGGACCGTCGCCGTAGAAGCCGCGCCGCGTGTACAGCGCCGGACAGTCGATGAGCAGCAGGTCCGGCAATCCGGCGCCGCGCCGGCCGCGGACGACCGAGTAGCGGTAGCGTTGCGCGCCGAATGCGAGTTCGAGGCCTTCGAGGCCGGCGATCGGCTCGATCGTCACGCCGTCGCGGCCGAGCTCCGAGTAGAGCGGCAGGAAAGGGAGCACCGCATGGCCGCGATCGTGCAGCAGGCGCGTCAGCGACGCGGCGACGTCGGCGAGGCCGCCGACCTTCGCGTGCGGCGCCAGCTCTGCGGTGACGAAACAGACCGAGAATTTCATCCGGCAAGTCTATAAGAGGTGCCAGGCACGTGCCTGGCACGGGTGCCTGGCACCTCTTGCAGCAAGAATCGGGTTGCCTGCCGGGCGCCTCCGGCCGCATCGTTGGCACCCGCAAGACCCACAGGATTTCGGCATGCAGGCTTCCGATCCCCGCAACTTCGAGCGCATGGCCCGGGTCATCCGCTTCGTCGACGATCATTTCCCGGAGCAGCCCTCGCTCGACCGGCTGGCCGGGGTCGCCGGCCTGAGTCCCGCGCACTTTTCCCGCGAGTTCCGCCGTTGGGCGGGCCTGGCGCCGACCCAGTACGTCCGGCTGCTGTCCCTGCGTGCCGCCAAGCGGACCCTGGACGGCGACGCTTCGATCAACGTGGCGGCCTGGGAGGCGGGCCTGTCCGGAGGCGGGCGCCTGCACGACCTGTTCGTGACTTTCGAGGCGATGACGCCGGGCGAGTACCGCGCCGGGGGCGCCGGCCTCCAGTTTCGTTACGGTTTTGCCGGGACCCCTTTCGGCCAGGCCGTGCTCGCGACCACGCCGCGTGGCCTGGCCGCCCTGGAGTTCGTCGAGGAGGACAGCGAGGAGGCGGCAGCTCGACTGCGCCTGCGCTGGCCGGCGGCCAGGCTGCTGCGCGACGATCGGCACGCCGGCGACGTCGCGGGACGGATCTTCGTTGCGCGCTCGGGGGCCATGCCGCTGCATGTACGCGGGACGAACTTCCAGGTCAGGGTCTGGGAGGCGCTGCTCGAACTGGGCGCTCGCGGGCCGCTCAGCTACGGGCGCCTCGCGGCGGCCATTGGCAGCCCCGGGGCGGCGCGCGCCGTGGGGCAGGCGGTCGGCGCCAACCCGGTCGCGTGGGTGATCCCTTGCCACCGTGTGCTGCGCGCCGGCGGCGGGCTGGGCGGCTACCGCTGGGGTATCGACCGCAAGCGCGCCATGCTGGCCTGGGAACTGTCCCGGGCGAGCGCCTGAGGGCGTCGCTCAGTCGGCGGGCGGCTCGGCCTCCGGCTTGGCGTCGTCCGCGTCCTGCGGGCCCGCCGGCGCCTTGCCGGCTTTGTCCGGCTTGGCCACGAACATTCCCAGCATGCTTTCCTGCATGCGTGTCCAGAGTTCCATGTTCTGGCGGGCCATCTCGGCCATCGTGTTCATCGGCGGCGGCGCGACGTTGAGCATCTGCGAGACCTGTTGCTGCAGCGATTCCTGCTGCTTCATGAAGGTCTCGACGCTCGACTCGAGGTAGCGGGACATGAAATCCTGCATCGGTCCCCCGTAGAAGCGGATGATCGATTCCAGCAACTGGGTCGTCAGGATCGGTCGGCCGAACTGTTCCTGCTCGGAAATCACCTGCAGCAGGATCAGCCGCGTGATGTCCTCGTTGGTCTTGTCCTCGACCACGCGGATGTGTTCGCCCTGGACGATCATCTGGCGAATGTCACCGAGGGTGACGTGCTTGCTGATCGAGGCGTCGTAGAGCCGCCGGTTGGCGTATTTCTTGATCAGGCGTTCAGTGGCCATGGCATGAGTCTAACGGATCGTGGTGCACCGCGTTAATTGCAATGCAAGATAAACGACTCGTCCCGGACCGGGCAACCGCAGGATCCGGACCGGCGCCTCGGGACGCGCCGGGAACGCCTTGCGTCGGGTGTAGCCCGGCTCCTGCGGGCAATAAACAGGGACGGCGGCCCGGAGGCGCGCCGTCCCGAGGGGGGTCTCGGCGGAAGGTCGCTTAGGCGGCCTTCTTCGCGACCGACGCGTAGTCAGCGGCGGCCTTGTCGTACCACTTGCTCAGCTCGGCCTGCTGCTCGGTGGCCAGCTTGACCAGGTCCTGCGAACGCTGCGTGGTCTTTTCGACCAGCTGCGTGGTCAGCTCGACCTGCTTGGCGGTCAGCTCGTTGACGTCCTTGACCTGCGAGGGCAGCTGCAGCTGCTTGATGGCGATCTCGAGCATCTCGCCGGCGAAGGCATACTGCTGGCGGGCAACGCGCTCGAAGCCCTGGACGGCCAGCTCGTTGAACTTGAGGGCTGGCGCGAAGGCCTTCTTGGACGCGTCGATGAATACGTTGAAATCGAAAGTCGGATTGGTCATGTTGGTCTCCTTGGCGATGCGGGTCTTGGGCTCGGACGCCGGCCTGGCGGGTTTCGCCTGCTTCGTCGTCCGGGTCGTGGAAGTCGGTTTTCTGTTCACGGTGGCGGGCAGTATATCGGCAGAATTTGTGCGGTGCAACAATTTTTGAGACTGAGGTTTCCGGGCGGATTCCGGGAGCCTGATAAGTGAGAAGAAAGACCATTAAAACAGAGAGTTATGTGACGACAATCCAGGCAATGCAGGATCCGGCCGGAAGCTGAAAGCGACGGGGATTTTTGCATTGCACTAGCGCCCAAGGGCCCACGGAGGTTCCAAGTGAGCGATCGAGATCCGCAATCCGCATGGCTGGACGCCTGGGCGTCGACCCAGCGCGACCTCTGGCAAAAGTTCCTTTCCGGGCAGGGAGCGGCAGCGCCGCAGGCTGCGCCGGGGCCGGCCCAGTTCATGCAGTTCTTCGGCCAACAGCTGCCCGAATCGTCGCAGGACGTGACGCGCAAGATGATGGAGTTCGGCGAGGGTTATCTCGGCGTTGCCCGCGAATTCTGGAAGCTCGTCGACTCGACGGGCGGGGGCGGCGGTACCGGCAAGGAGCAGAAGCTGCAGCGCGACCTCGAGGCCCTGCAGTCCAGTTTCACCCAGGGGTTCGCGAAGCTCTACGGAGGGGGACCGCTGGGCGCGGACATGCTTGGCGCCTGGCAGAAAATGGCCGGCCCGGCGGCAGCCGCCGGCGGCGCATCGATGCCGGCCTGGCCGGGACTGCCCGCGCTGGGGATCACCCGCGAGCGGCAGGAAGCCATGGAACGGCTCGGCCAGGCGGCGCTGCGTTACCAGCAGGCGCTGGGGCGCTACGGCGAGCTGCTGGGCAAGGTGTCGGCGGACGCGGTCGAGCGCCTGACCCGGCGGATCTCGCGCATTTCCAGGCCGGACGAGCAGATCGGCAGCTTCCGCGCCATGTACGACCTGTGGGTCGAGTGCGGTGAGGAGGCTTTTGCGGCCGCGGCGCACGGCGCCGAGTTCGCCAAGGCCCAGTCGGAGGTCAACGACGCGCTGATGAGCCTGAAGTCCGAGCAGCAGAAACAGGTCGAGGACTGGGCCCGCGCGCTCGACCTGCCGACCCGCACGGAGATGAACACGCTGCTGAAGCGCGTCAACACGTTGCGACGCAGGCTGCGCGAGGTCGAGGAGGAGCTGGAGTCCGGCCGGCGCAAGAGGGGCAAATGAATCCGTTCTCGATCGACGGCGCCAGGGCGCTCGACGAAATCTCGGCCTTCAGCCGCAAGCTTGCCGACGGCGCGCGGGCGGTGGCCGGGATCGGCGACGTGGAGGTGGGCTGCACCGCCAAGGACGCGGTCTATGCCGAGGACAAGCTGACGCTGTACCGCTACCGGCCGCTGGCGCCGGATGCGGGGCTCGCCCCCGTCCTCATCTGCTATGCGCTGGTCAACCGACCGTACATGGTGGACCTGCAGCAGGACAGGTCGCTGGTGCGCGGCCTGCTCGAGCGCGGTCTGGACGTCTACCTGATCGATTGGGGTTATCCGGACGGGGCGGATCGCTTCCTCGAGATCGACGACTACGTGAACGGCTACCTCGACCGTTGCGTCGATCAGGTCCGCAGCGCTTCGGGCCACGCGGCGATCAATCTGCTCGGTGTCTGCCAGGGAGGGACGTTCAGCCTGTGCTACACGGCGCTCCACCAGGAAAAGGTAGCCAGGCTGATTGCCATGGTCACGCCGGTCGATTTCCAGACGCCGGAGAACCTCCTGTCGAAATGGGCGCGCGGCCTGGACGTCGACCGCATGGTCGACGTCATGGGCAACATCCCCGGCGAACTGCTCAACGTCACGTTCCTTTCGCTGATGCCCTTCAGGCTGACCAGCCAGAAATACGTGGCGCTGGCCGACATCATCGACGACACGCGGCAACTGGAGAACTTCGTCCGCATGGAGAAGTGGATCTTCGACAGCCCGGACCAGGCCGGCGAGACCTTCCGCCAGTTCATCAAGTGGATGTTCCAGGAAAACAGGCTGCTGACAGGCAGGCTCGAACTTGGCGGGCGGCCGGTGGACCTGTCGAAGATCAAGTGCCCGGTCTTCAACATCTATGCGACCCAGGACCACCTGGTCCCGCCATCCGCCTCCCTGCCGATGGAAGCGCTGGTGGGAACCAAGGACTACAGTACCTTCGCGTTTCCGGGCGGGCACATCGGCATCTACGTCAGCGGGCGCGCCCGCCAGGTGCCGCAGGCGATCGGGGAATGGCTGGCCGCACGCGGCTGACGCAGCCGGGGCCATCGTCGCGGGCTAGGCAGCACCAGCTGGAGATCGAATGTCGCAGTCAGAAACCTTGTCCAGGCTCCGCTCGCTGGTCGGCACCGAGATCCACGTCAGTCCCTGGACGGACGTGTCGCCCGGGCGGGTGCAGGCGTTTGCCGCGGCGACGGGCGACCAGCAGTGGATCCACGTCGATCGGCAGCGTGCCGGCCGGGAGTCGCCCTACGGCGATACCATCGCCCACGGGTACCTGACCCTGTCGCTGTATCCGATGCTGCGCGGCCTGGTCGACGAAACGACCCCGGTGTTTCCGGGAGTGCGGCGCGTGATCAACTACGGCATCGACAAGCTGCGCTTCCCGAACGCGGTACGCGTGGGCTCCCGCGTCCGCGCGCGGTGCACGCTGGCGGCCGTCGAGGAAGTCGCCGGCGGCCTGCAGGTCACCGAGCGTTGCACGATCGAGATCGAAAACGAGGCCAAGCCGGGATGCGTGGCGGAGCTGATCATGAGGCTGTACTTCGAGTGACTTGCGAGGGGCGGGCGCCGGGCCCTGGCGGACCGGAGCTGGCGGCCGCATCCGGTCGCGGGGCATCCACGAACGGATGGATGGCACGCCGGACCGACCGGGTGCGATAATGCACGGCTTTTTTTAGTCCCTGGGCACCTGGAAAAGAGAGTTTCATGCGGTCTCGCCTGATCATCACTGGAATCGTCGCCATCCTCCTGACGGCGCTGGCCTACGTTTACGTCAGCCGCCGCCCGGAACTGATGGCGGGCTCGCCCGCCAGCGGTGCGCCGGCCGCGGCAGTCCCGGCGGCGGGTCGCACGCTCAGCCAGCAGCAGGTCGCCGTCGTGACCGCGGCGGTCGAAAAGGTCTCGCTGGCGCTGGAGATCGAGGCCCTGGGAACGGCCCGCGCCAGCGAGGCCGTGGACATCACCGCGAAGACCGCCAACCTCATCACCGCCGTGCGTTTCGAGGAAGGCCAGCGGGTGAAGCGTGGCGACGTGCTGGTGGAGCTCGACGGGGCGCAGGCCCGCGCGGATCTCGCGGCGGCCGAGGCAGCGCTCAAGGAAAGCGAGTCCACCTACAAGCGCAGCCGCGACCTGTACGCGCGCCAGGCCCTGTCCGAATCGCAGCTCGAGCAGATCGAGGCGACGCTCGCCGCCAACCAGGCGCGTGT
>DATHZW010000098.1:0-2784 GCA_035458405.1 Steroidobacteraceae bacterium
TGGCGCAACACGCCCATTATCTGTGCTTCAGTGAAACGGCTCTTCTTCATCGGGAACTCCTCGTCCATCCTGCCTGTCAACGGCGGCGCAAAAGTCGGCCATGGCGGCGGAGCAAAACCAGGCCAGTTGGTGAGAGTGTGCGCCATGGCGCGCGCGCTTCCCTCATAGCTGGCGCGGGCCATGGCGCACTGGCCCGTCAGGGCCAATCGTGTTCAGATGTCTGGATCAAGATCAGCACCGCTTGCGGGCAGAGCTGTTGGCGAGGCGATAGCTTTCGCCGTTCATCTCGAGAATGCTGACGTGGTGGGTCAGCCGGTCGAGGAGCGCGCCGGTCAGGCGCTCGGAACCGAAGGTTTCGGTCCATTCATCGAAGGGGAGATTGCTGGTGATCATGGTCGATCCGCGCTCATAGCGCTGCGAGATCAGTTCGAACAGCAGCTCGGCGCCGGTCTTCGACAGGGGCACGAAGCCGAGTTCGTCGATGATGAGGAGCTTGTAGCCGGCCATCTGCTTCTGGAAGCGGAGCAGACGGCGCTCGTCGCGGGCCTCCATCATCTCGCTGACCAGCGCCGCGGCGGTGGTGAAGCCAACCGAGAGGCCCTTCTGGCAAGCGGCCAGCCCGATGCCGAGGGCGACATGGGTCTTGCCGGTGCCGGACGGGCCAAGGGCAATGACATTCTCGCGACGTTCGATCCATTCGCACCGGGCCAGCTCCAGAACCTGCATCTTGTTCAGCTTCGGGATCGCCGCGAAGTCGAAGCTGTCCAGGCTTTTGACGGCCGGGAACTTCGCCGCCTTGATGCGGCGCTCGACCATTCGCCGTTCCCGGTCGATCAGTTCGAGTTCGACGAGCCGGGCCAGGTATCGGACATGGTCCAGCCCTTCCGCCGCGCATTGACCGGCCAGCTTTTTATGCTCGCGCAGGAACGTCGGCAGCTTCAGCGCCTTGAGATGATGGGCGAGCAGGATTTCCGGGGCATCATTCATGCCGCATCCTCCGCATCGCCCGACAGCAACCGCATGTAAGACCCAGCCCTGGTCTTCTCGACCGTCGCCTTCGGCAGGTAGGGATAGCAGTCGAGGTCCAGTCGTGGCGGTCGACGTTCCACCCGGCACAGGAGCAGATGCTTCACCGCATCGAAGCTGAGCGCCCCCATCCGGAGAGCCTGGATCACTGCCGCACGCACGTCGGCCAGATCGAAGCCCTCCAAGAGCCGCAGGACCTGGACATATTCGCGCCGGCCCTGTCGGTTCATCCGCGCCTCCATCAGGCGACGCAAGGTGGCGAACTCCTCCGGCAGATCCCAGCCCTGCAGCGGCGCCGCCTGATCCAGTGCATTGATCTTCTGCTCGATCAGCGGAAGGTAATGGATCGGGTCGAAGACAAGTTCATCGCGCTCCCAGCACCGGGGGTGACGGGCGATCACCTCGCCCCGGCAGCCAATCACGACCTCATGGACATAGCCCCGGATCCAGACATCCTGATGGCCGTAGGCGACCGGCACCGAGTAATCATTGGTCTTGTAGCGCACCAGCGATTGCGACGAGACCCGGCCGTTGTCCTGATCGCAGGCATCGAACGGCGCCGCCGGGAGGGGGCGCATCGCAGCAAGGTCACGTTGCAATCTCTCGCCGATCGTCTCGCTTTCGCCGCGCAGGACCGCACGCTGACGCTTGCGGCACTGTTCTTCCAGCCACAGATTGAATGCCTGCCAAGTGGCGAACTCCGGCATCGGCACCATGAAGTTGCGGCGCGAATAGCCCACCAGGCCTTCGACATTCCCCTTGTCGTTGCCCTTTCCCGGGCGGCCGTAACGATCCCGGAACAAATAATGCGACAGGAACCCGCTGAACAGCGAGGCGCGCTTGCGCGTTCCGTCCGGCAGGATCTTCGCCACCAGGCAACGGTCGTTGTCGTAGAGCACAGACTGAGGAACCGCGCCGAAGAACGCGAAAGCATGGATGTGGCCATCCACCCACGACTCGGCCACCGCTGCAGGGTAGGCTCGGACATAGCACGCATCGCTGTGTGGTAGGTCCAGCACGAAGAAGTGGGCCTTCTGCTCAATGCCTCCGATCCGGACCAAGGCCTCGCCGAAGTCGGCCTGTGCCTGGCCCGGCGGATGCGACAGCGGCACGAACACCTCCTGGCCCCGCCGTTCACGTTCCCGGATGTAGTCCTTGATGATCGTATAGCCGCCGGTGAAGCCGCATTCCTCGCGAAGCCGGTCGAACACCCGCTTGGCCGTATGCCGCTGCTTGCGCGGCATGGTCCGGTCCGCCTCCAGCCAGCCCTCGATGATCGGAAGGAACGGATCGAGCTTCGGACGCCGGACCTCCGCCTGACGCCGGTAACCCGGCGGAACCGAAAACGACATCATCTTCCGAACCGTGTCCCGCGACACGTTGAACACCCGCGCCGCTTCCCGCTGGCTCATGCCCTCCGCACAAGCCTGACGAACTCTCAGATATAGCTCCACGCTGTAAATCCCCACGCCCTCCCTGCTGCCGCAGAAAGGGAAAAGTGGACGACTTTTACGCCGCCCGCAGCCGCATCATGCCGCCGCTACCGTGGACGAATTTCGCACCGCCGTTCTCACCTGCCCTCGCCGGTGCGGCTGCACCCGGGACTGAGCGAGATCTACCGCCGCAAGGTCGCAGAACTCGCGCAGACCCTTTCCGATCCGGCCATCCGCACGGCGGCGCTGGAGACCATCCGGGGCCTGATCAGCTCGGTGACTATTCACGTTGATGGGGAGAAGGTTGTCGTCGAACTCGAAGGAG
>DATHZW010000099.1:0-4915 GCA_035458405.1 Steroidobacteraceae bacterium
GGTCGATGTGCTCGTAGACCAGGGCGGGGCGGAAGTTGACCTTGAAGGGCAGCTCCTCGGCCTCGACCCGGCGCGCGAACGCCAGCGCCTGGTCGAAGCTCATGCCCAGCGTCGAGACCATGTCGATGCTGCCGGAACGCAGGTTCGCCTCGAGGGTCCCGGTGTTCGGGATCAGGATGGCCACGATGGTCTCGATGTTCGCTGGCTCGCCGTAGAAGGTCGGGTTGCGCTCGAATACGACGTGCGAGCCGAGCTTGACCTCCCGGATGCGGTAGGGGCCGTGGTACAGGCCGGGATTGGCCGGGTCGGTGGTGTAAAGCGTGTGCTTCTCGTAGCCCTCCGGCTGGTCGCCGTAGGCCTCGAAGACGGGCCGCTCCAGGTGGGCGGGCAACAGGTAGAACTGGAACCGGCGGTTGAACAGCCACCTGGCCTGGCGGTAGAGGAACGTGCAGCGCTTCGGGTTGGCCGGGTCGATGCGAATCTCCTCGACTTCCCGGTAGATCTCGACGCCCGCGATGCTGACGTGCGGGCTCTGCGCGACCTCCCAGGAGAACTCGAGGTCGCGGCAGGTGACGGGGACGCCATCGCCCCAGGTGGCCGCGGGCAGGATCTCCCAGTCGGCCTCCAGCCTGCGTACGCCGTCGACCTCCACGAA
This sequence comes from Steroidobacteraceae bacterium, assembly GCA_035458405.1. Lineage (GTDB taxonomy): Bacteria > Pseudomonadota > Gammaproteobacteria > Steroidobacterales > Steroidobacteraceae > SG8-30. Next base: position 656 of record DATHZW010000099.1, read on the forward strand.
GCGCGCCAGCCCGTTCTCCAGCGTGGGCCTCTGCACGGCGAGCTGCGCCTTGAATTCCATGTTCTCGTCCAGCTTGACCAGCGCGCGGTTGACCAGGCTGTAGAGGTAGAAGGTCGCCGACATCTGCGCAATCAGCGGGTTGAGGCTCTCGAACTCCTGCGTGATCCCGATTCTCAGGGCCTGGTTGGTCGGCGCGCTGCGTTGCCCTAGACCTGGTCGCGCGAGGCCGTAGAGCGTCGCCAGCACGAGAATCGCGACGATGCCGAGGCCCAGGCGCCACGCCGTACGCGAGCGGATGCCGCTCGCCGCCGTCCCGGCCTTCACGGCCGTTCTCCCACGATCGGGCCCTGGGCCGCGTCCGCGCCCGGACCATAGAGGCGGCAGGCCACGCGGTGCCGGGGGCCTGTCTCCATGAGCGGAGGGTAGTCGCGATCGCAGCCGTCGTGACGCTTCGGGCAGCGCGGGTGGAAGTGACAGCCCGCCGGGGGCGCTATCGCGCTCGGGACCTCGCCCCGCAGCGCCGGCTTCATCTGCTTCTTGCCGGCGCCGACGCGCGGGACCGCCTCGATCAGCGCCTGCGTGTAGGGATGGCGCGGGTTGCGGAACAGCTCTTCCTTCGGGGCGATCTCGATGATGCGCCCGAGGTACATCACGGCGATACGGTCACAGAAGTGGTCCACCACCGCCAGGTCGTGCGAGATGAAGACGTAGGTGAGCCGGAACTTCTCCTGCAGGTCCTTCAGCAGGTTGAGGATCTGCGCCTGGATCGAGACATCCAGGGCGCTGACCGGCTCGTCCGCGACGACGAGCTCCGGGTTGAGGGCCATGGCCCGTGCTATCGAGATCCGCTGCCGCTGCCCGCCCGAGAATTCGTGCGGGTAGCGGTTCACGTAGGCCGCCTTGAGCCCGACGGTCTCGAGCAGCGCGCAGGCCCGCTCCTGGCGTTCCCGCGGAGGGCAGGCGTCGTGCACCTTGAACGGCTCGCCGAGGATCTGCCCGACCGTCATGCGCGGGTCGAGCGAGGCGAAGGGGTCCTGGAAGATCATCTGCATGTTGCGCCGCATGGACCGCAGCCTCTCGCCGCGCAGCGACAGGAAGTCCTCGCCGCGGTACTCGATGCTGCCCGAAGTGGGCTCGTAGAGGCGCACCAGCGTGCGGCCGAGCGTCGACTTGCCGCAGCCGGACTCGCCGACGAGGCCGAGGGTCTCGCCCGGCTCGACATCCAGCGACACGCCATCGACCGCGTGCACGCGCGCCGTCTCGCGCCTGAGCAGGCCCTTGTGGATCGGGAAATGCTTGCGCAGGTCGCGCACGCTGAGCAGCGCGGTCATCGGTCATCCACCGGGTTGAAGCACGCGAGCTCGTGCCCCGGCGCCACGGCCGTCATCGGCGGGCGCTCGGCCTGGCAGCGGTCGACGGCTCGCGGGCAGCGGTTCTGGAACGGGCAGCCCGCGGGCAGTTCGTACAGCGACGGCACCATGCCAGCGATGGCCGGCAGACGCGGCATGCGCCCGCCGATCCGCGGAATGGACTGCAGCAGGGCGACCGTGTAGGGATGGCGCGGCGAGTCCATCAGCCGGCCGGTGGGCGCCTTCTCGCAGGCGACTCCCGCGTACATCACCAGGACCTCGTCGGAGATCTCGGAGATGACGCCCAGGTCGTGGGTGATGAACTGCACCGACATCTGCAGCCGCTCCTGCAGCTGCTGGATCAGCTCGAGGATCTGCCCCTGGATCGTGACGTCCAGCGCGGTCGTCGGTTCGTCCGCGATCAGGAAGTCGGGTTCACATGAAAGGGCGATCGCGATCATCGCGCGCTGGCGCATGCCGCCCGACAGCTGGTGGGGGTAGCTTTCGTAGCGCTCGCGCGGCGACGGGATGCCCACCAGTTCCAGCATCTCCAGCGCGCGCTCACGCGACTGGCGCCTCGTCAGGCCCATGTGGCGCATGATCTGCTCGTCCATCTGGTAGCCGACGGTGAGCACCGGGTTCAGTGCGGTCATCGGCTCCTGGAAGATCATCGCGAGCCGCGAGCCGCGGTAGTCCTCCATGCGGTCCTCGGGCAGCGACAGCAGGTCCTCGCCGTGAAGCAGCACCTGGCCTCCGGTGATCTCCCCCGGCGGCTCGATCAGGCGCATCAGCGAATACGACGTGACCGACTTGCCGCAGCCGGACTCGCCGACGAGGCCGAGCGTGCGTCCCCTGGCGATCTCGTAGCTGATTCCATCCACCGCCCGGACGGGACCGGCCCGGGTGTGGAAAGTCGTCTGCAGGTTGCGCACTGAGACAACGACCTCAGGCTTCATTGCCCCCCCGTCGCCGTGGCCATCACACGAGCGCGTCACCCGACAATAGCAGATCCGGCCACAGGTCAAGCCGGCTTCAGGCCGCCGCGGCGCGTTCGATCAGGCCCGGGTTTGCGCGGCGTTCCGCACCTTCCTGCCCTCGCTGTTCAGTACAGCGAGTTGCAGCCCGGCCATGTCGCTTTCCGCATCAGCGCGCGCAGGTGAAGAACCTCGGGTGACCTGGCGGGTCGACGGCAGCGCTCGCAGCCACAGGAGCCGCGGCCGTGCTTCAGCCGGCGTCGTCCCCGCGCTGCCTGCGGGCAGCCCGCTTGCTTGCGCCGCGCAGCTGGCGCAGCGCGAAGATGACGAGCAGCAGGACCACGAGCGCGGCTCCGGCCCAGTCCTCGGCGCCGCCGCGGCCCAGCGCCTCGATCAGCGCCATGGTCATGACCAGTATCGCGACGCCGATCGCCACGACCTTGCTCAGCGCCGAACCTGCCGGCGGCTCCTGCGGGTCTCGTCGGCCCCCACGACGCATCGACGCCAGCCTTGACGGCCTTTTCCCGGCGCCGCGTTCCTGCTCCGGCCACGGCCAGGGGTTGGCGTCCCGGGCGGGCGGCGCCGGCGGCGGTGGCAAGGGCGTGACGTCGTCCGGGCCGCTCTTCGTGCGCATGGCTTCCAGCCTCCCTGTCGTCGCCTGCGCCGGCGGCTAGCCGCGCCGCCGCGCCAGCGTCAGCCCGTCGCCGATCGGAACCAGGCTGAGGTCCACCCTTTCGTCTGCGAGCAGCTTCTCGTTGAACAGCCGCAGCGCGAGCGTGTCCGGCGAACGATCGGACTCATCGGCCACCGCGCCGCTCCACAGCGTGTTGTCGATGGCAACCAGGCCGCCCGGACGCACCAGTTGCAGCGCCCGCTCGTAGTAGCCGGAATAGTTGACCTTGTCCGCATCGATGAAGACGAAGTCATAGCGGCCTGCCTCGCCCGCCGCAAGCCGCGCATCCAGCGTCTGCAGCGCCGGGGCAATGACCAGCTCGATCTTGTCCGCCACGCCGGCCGCTTCCCAGTGCCGCCGCGCTATCGACGTGTATTCCTCGCTGACGTCGCAGGCGAGGACGCGCCCGTCGTCGGGCAGTGCCAGCGCGACGGCCAGGCTGGAGTAGCCCGTGAAGACACCGACCTCGATGACCCGCCGTGCGCCCATCAGCCGGATCAGCAGCTGCATGAACTGGCCCTGCTCCGGCGAGATCTGCATGCGCGCACGGGGATGGGCCGCGGTCTCCTCCCGGAGCCGCGCAAGCGCGGGCAGGTCGCGAACGGATGCGCGGAGCAGGTAATCGTGGAGCCGCTCGTCCAGCCCTATCGTCGTTCGCGACATGCGCTTGCTTCTCCGTCGGCCCGTCGCCGCCACTGGCCCTGGATGTTAGCCTTTCCCAAATCGGCGGCTGAGTCAAAGCCGGGGAAGAAGGACATGTACATCGGCAGCGCCAGGCCCGTGGCGGCCCGCCTCGTTGTCGCGATCTCCCTGGTTGCCGCGCTCGCGTACGCCGAGCCGTCGATCGCGGAGCGGGCGCTGCGCGAGAGCGAGGCCGAGCTCGTCCATTTCGCATTCGCCACGCAGCTGGGAAGCGGCGTCTATTCGATGGGCGGGCGCACCGTACAGATCTATCGGCTGCCGTTCGCCTGGACGATCGCCGAGCCGGAGGACGGCAGGCCCGGCGTGCGGCTGCGGCTCCCCGCTACCATCGGCTTGTACGACTTCGCCGCCCGGGACGTAATCGAGTCGGGGCTGCCGGATCGCCTCGACACCTTCAGCGCAGCCGCCGGCCTCGAGCTGGACTTTCCGCTGGCCGACGGCTGGCACGTCGTTCCATATGCCGAGGCCGGCCACGCCTGGGACCGCAGCAGCGACGCGGATGCCGTGCTCTACTCCGCCTCGCTGCACGCACGCAGGGAGTGGTCAGCCGGCGACAGGGACT
>DATHZW010000100.1:0-3188 GCA_035458405.1 Steroidobacteraceae bacterium
CTTCCGCTCGAGCCTGGTGCTGATCATCACGCTGCCGCTCGGGATCATGACCGCCTTCCTGGTCATGCACTTCCAGAACCTCAATGCCAACATCATGTCGCTGGGCGGCATCGCGATCGCGATCGGCGCGATGATCGACGCCGGCATCGTCATGATCGAAAACGTGCACAAGAAGCTCGAGCACGACGACGGCCGGGAGACGGATCGCACGGCGCTGGTGTTCGAGGCCTGTCGCGAAGTCGGCCCGTCGCTGTTCTTTTCGCTGATGATCGTGGCGCTGTCGTTCCTTCCGGTCTTCGCGCTGGATGCACAGGAAGGCAAGATGTTTGCGCCGCTGGCGTTCACCAAGACCTGGTCCATGGTGGCGGCCGCGCTGTTGTCGATCACGCTGGTGCCGGTGCTGATCACGCTGCTGGTGAGGGGCAGGATCCGTCCGGAGGCCGACAATCCGGTCAATCGCGCGGCGATGGCCATCTATCGCCCGGCCATTGAGGTCGCCTTGCGGCATCCCTGGACGGTCGTGGCCGCCTCGGCCCTGCTGCTGCTGGCCACGGCCTGGCCCCTGTCGCGTCTCGGCAGCGAGTTCATGCCGGAACTCGACGAGGGTGACCTGATGTACATGCCGACCACGCTTCCCGGCGTCTCGGCGGACACGGTCCGTGCGCTGTTGCAGCAGACCGACCGGCTCATCAAGTCGGTGCCGGAGGTCGAACGCGTGTTTGGCAAGGCCGGGCGGGCCGAGACGGCGACCGATCCGGCGCCGTTCGAGATGCTCGAGACGACGATCAGGCTCAAGCCGCGTGACGAGTGGCGCGCGGGCATGACGCCCGAGAAACTTCGCGATGAGCTGAATCGCGTCGTGCAGGTCCCGGGTCTGGCCAATACCTGGGTGCCGCCGATCAAGACGCGCATCGACATGCTGGCGACGGGAATCAAGACGCCGGTCGGCATCAAGATCACCGGCCCGGACCTGGGAGTGATCGAGCAGGTCGGTCTCGACATCGAGCGCGCGCTCAGCGGGGTGCCCGGCACAGCGTCGGTCTACGCCGAGCGGGCGGCGACCGGCCGCTACATCGACGTCGACATCCGGCGCGGCGATGCGGCGCGCTACGGACTCAATATCGCCGACGTCCAGGGTGCGGTCGAGGTGGCGATCGGGGGGATGACGATCGCCTATACGGTCGAGGGGCTGGAGCGATATCCCGTCAACCTGCGCTACCCGCAGGACTGGCGCAATTCCCTGGAGCGGCTCAGGCAGCTGCCGATCGTCGCGCCTTCGGGCGCGCAGCTGACCCTGGGCGACGTGGCGACGGTCCGGATCACCGACGGCCCGTCGATGATCCGCAGCGAGAACGCACGCCCGTCGGGCTGGGTCTACGTGGACATCCGGGACCGTGACCTCGGTTCCTACGTTTCGGAGGCGCGACAGCGCGTCGTGGACGAGGTCAAGCTGCCGCCCGGCTACAGCCTGCGCTGGTCGGGGCAGTACGAGTACTGGCAGCGGGCACTGGCCAAGCTGCGGGTCGTGGTCCCGTTCACCCTGGCCATCATCGTGCTGCTGCTGTACCTGAATTTCCGCCGCGTTGGCGATGTCGTGCTGATCCTGGGCTGCCTGCCCTTCGCGCTGACCGGCGGACTGTGGCTGTTGTACCTGCTCGGCTACCACCTGAGCATCGCGGTGGCGGTGGGGTTCATCGCGCTGGCCGGCGTCGCCGCGGAGACCGGCGTGGTGATGCTGCTGTACCTGAACCAGGCCTGGCAGCGGCACGAGGCACTTGCCGCCGGCGAGCGGCGCGCGGTGACCGAGTCGGACGTGCGCTCCAGCATCGTCGAAGGCGCGCTGCTCAGGCTGCGACCCAAGCTGATGACGGTGCTGACCATCATGGTCGGCCTGCTGCCCATCATGTGGGGAAGCGGCACGGGCTCCGAGGTCATGCGGCGCATCGCGGCGCCCATGGTGGGGGGCATGATCAGCGCGACCGTCCTGACGCTGGTCGTGATCCCGTCCGTCTTCCTGCTGTGGAAGCGCAGCGGCCTCAGGGAACCAGGCTGACGTAGTGCCCGTCGTACATCTGCTGGCGCATCAGCTCAAGCAGGTCGGCCGGCGGGTCGATGCCGGCCAGGCCCTCGCGGAAGGCAATGTCGCCGACGGCCGCGGCAATCCTTGCCGACACCTCGCGGACGCGCGAAAGCGCCGGGTACAGGCTTCCCTGGGCCAGGTCCTCCTCGCTGACGGACTCGGCCAGGGTCTTGGCGGCGGCCATGAACATCGAGTCGGTGACCCGCGAGGACTGTATCGTCACCACGCCGAGGCCGACGCCCGGGAAGATGTAGGAATTGTTGCCCTGCCGCGGCACGTAGCGCTTGCCGCCGAACTCGACCGGATCGAAGGGGCTGCCGGAGGCGAACAATGCCCGGCCGTTTGACCATTCATAGGCCTGCTCGGCCGTGCATTCGGCCTTCGAAGTCGGGTTCGACAGCGCGAAGATGATCGGCCGGTCGTTGACCCGGCACATCGCCTCGATGACTTCGCGCGTGAAAGTCTGCGGAGTCGCGCCGACGCCGATGATCGCCGTGGGCTTGAGCGCGCGGACCGCATCAACGAAACTGCCAACGGGTTCGTGCGGATGAGCGTAGGGCTTCTTGTGTTCAGCGAGGTCCTTGCGCGCGGCAACGACCAGGCCCTTCGAGTCGACCATCCAGCAGCGGCCGCGCGCGGCCGTCTCGTCCAGCCCGTCGTCTACCATGGCTGCAACCAACAGGTCGGCGATCCCGGTGGCCGCCTCGCCGGCGCCGAAGGACAGGAAGGTCTGCTCGGACATGCGCTTGCCGGTGACCCGCAGGGCCGAGAAGATGCCGGCGACCGTCACCGAGGCGGTCCCCTGGATGTCGTCGTTGAAGCAGCAGATCTTGTCGCGGTAGTTCCGCAGCAGCCGGAAGGCGTTGTGATTGGCGAAGTCCTCGAACTGGATGACGATGCCCGGGAAGGACTGCTGGGAGGCTTCGATGAATTCGTCCACCAGCTCGTCGAGCGCCGCGCCGGACAGGCGGCGCTGCCTGAGGCCGATGTACAAGGGATCCGCCAGGAGCGACTCGTTGTTGGTGCCCGCGTCCAGCATCACCGGCAGGCAATGCCGCGGATGCAGCCCGGCGCAGGCGGTGTACAGCGCCAGCTTGCCCACCGGGAT
>DATHZW010000101.1:0-2106 GCA_035458405.1 Steroidobacteraceae bacterium
GCAGCGACAGGGACGGCTGGCCCGTGACGTTCGCGATCATCGTGTAGGGCGATGACTCGAAGACGGGCTCGAAGGCGTCGATCACTCTTGCGCGCTGGCTGAGCAACGCGCCGCCCGGCAGCGCGGTCAGCAGCTTCAGGCCCCGGCGCTGCGCGGGCGACATCCGGTAGGCGCCTATCGGCAACGGCGGCACACCGACAGTCGGCGTCAGCAGCAGGTCGAAACCGGCCGACCAGGCCAGCCATTCGCGGGAGAAGGTCTGCATCGTCCACAGGGCAACCGCGACGTCCGCGGCGGACTGCGCTTCGCCCATGCGGGCCAGCACCCAGGTGGCCAGCTCGACGTCCTCCGCGCGCGCCTTGCGTCCCATGAGCGTCTGCGCCATGCGCAAGGTCGCGGCGACATCCGCCGAGATCAGGGCGGCATAGCTCTCGATGAAGGACTCGGGCGGCAAGGGCAGCCTGACCTCGGCGACCTCGTGACCCAGGGAGCGCAGCGTTGCGGCGGTCTTCTCGAGCGCCTTGCGGTTCTCCGGATGCAGCGTCTTGCCGAGGCCCGGGTCGAAACTGAAGGCGATATGCAGCCGGTCCGGCTCGCGCTGGGTCTCTTCCAGGTAGGGGCGCTGCGGGGGCGCAAGCTTCATCAGCTGCTGCGGGTAATCACCCGCGGTGGCATCCAGGATCGCCGCGCTGTCGCGCACGCTGCGGGTCACGACATGCTCGCCGATGAAGCCCCACCAGACGTCCGGCGCCAGCGGTCCGGTCGGGTTGCGGCCCCGGCTGGGCTTGAGGCCCACCAGGCCGCAGTTCGACGCCGGCGTCCGGATCGAGCCGCCGCCGTCGTTGGCGTTGGCCGCCGGCACGACTCGCGCCGCCACGGCCGCGGCCGAGCCGCCGCTCGAGCCGCTCGACGTCCGTTCCAGGTCCCACGGGTTGCGCGTGGGCCCGAACAATTCGGGCTCCGTGACGTTGGTGACACCGAGCTCTGGCGTGTTGGTCTTGCCGAAGATGACCAGGCCCGAAGCGCGGTAGCGGCGCGTCAGTTCCTCGTCGGCCACCGGCACGTAATCCCGGAACAGGCGCGAGCCCATGCGCATCGGCTCGCCCGCGTAGGCGGTCATCAGGTCCTTGATCAGGAAGGGCACGCCGCGCAGCGGTCCGTCCGGCAAGCCGGCCGCGATCGACTCGCGGGCACGCGACTCCATCAGGTGGATGACGGCATTGATCCGGGGATTGACCGCAGCCGTCCGGGCGAGCGCCTCGTCGAGCAGATCCTCGGCGCTCACCTCGCCGCGGCGAACGAGCTGCGCAAGTCCCAATGCGTCGTACTGGCCGTATTCCTTGAAGCCCATGCTCGAGTCCTCCGCCGCGTCCAGCCAGTAGGGTACCTGTCCCGGGGTGGCGGGGCGGTACCGGGATCCCGCAGCCCGCCCTCGCCTGCGGTATCGGCTACGGGTTGGCGGGCGTTGGCGACGTCCTGAGGTAAGCCGCAAACAACAGGGCAAAGACGAGGTCGGCTGTCACGAGCAGGGCAACCGGCCCCGGGACCGTTCCATTCAGCCAGTGGCCGTAGATCACGACGACCAACGCCAGCTTGGCGATCGCGCCCAGCAAGACATAGGGGCGGTACTTCACGGGGTCCTGGGCAATGCGCGCATACGCGTATCCGAAGACGATGACGATCGCCGCGGCGACGTGGAACCACACCGTGGGCGGGCCTTCCAGGCCGAGCAGCCGCGCGAGCGGGGCATAGGCGACGAGCATCGGGATGCCGACCAGGAAGTTGAACAGGGCCGCGATCGCAAACAGTGGCCTGGCTTTCATGCCTCCTCCGGTCGAAAACGCTTGAATGTTGCCGGTGACACAGCGCTCATGTCGCTTGACCTCGATGCCGGAGGCGATGCTTCGCGCTACTTTGCGGTGTAGCCCCCGTCGATGACGAGCTCTGATCCCGCCATGTAGCTGGACTCGTCGGACGCCGGGAAGAGCAGGCCATTGCCGATGTCGCGCTCTTCTAGGCGGGCAGGGCGCTGCAGAAGCCCAGTTCGTGGAAAGTGGTGATCAGCTCGCGATGGCCGAAGGCCTGGGCCGCCGACTGGAAGCCGAC
>DATHZW010000102.1:0-3269 GCA_035458405.1 Steroidobacteraceae bacterium
GTCATGGTGCGTAGTTGGATCATCTTCTCGCGTCAGCTGCGGTCGGTCAGGCGTGGACGGCGGCCGGCGGTGGGCCTTGCCCCGTCCATTCTCGCAGGTGGTCCAGGAAAAGGCGCAGGCGCAGCGGCATGCGCCGCGAGAGGTAGACGGCGTAGATCGGCGCCTCCGGGCCCCGCCAGCCCGGCAGCACCCGCGCCAGCGCGCCCTCGGCGGCCTGTTCGCCGACCTTCGGTTCGGGCAGCAGGGCGACCCCCGCGCCGGCCGCCGCAAGCCCGATCAGCGCGGTCATGTCGTTGACCTCGACGTTGCCATGCGGCGTCACCGTCACCCGCTCACGGCCGTGGGTCAGCGTCCAGGCGCGGTCGCTGCTGCGGCCGGTGATGACCAGCGCGTTGACGGACTCGAGGTCACGGGGGTGTCGCAGCGGTGGCAGCCCGGCGAGGTAGGACGGGCTCGCAAACAGCGCGGTCGGCATGTTGGCCAGCCGTCGTGCAATCAGCCCCGGATCCTCCGGCCTGCCGGCGCGAATGGCCAGGTCGAAGCCCTCCGCCGCGAGATCGACGACGCGCGACGACAGGTCCAGTTCGAGCCGGATTTCCGGGTGCCGCGAGGCGAATGAGGCCAGCGGGGTCGCCAGCCAGTAGCGCGCCAGGTCTGCGGGCATGGTGACCCGCAGGCGCCCCCGCGGCGTACCGGAATCCTCGGCGAGGCATTCCAGGGCCTCGGCCAGGCCGCGCAACGGCGCCTCGGCACGCTCGAGCAGAAGGGCCCCGGCATCCGTCGGTTCGACGCGGCGGGTACTGCGCCGCAGCAGCTGTGAGTCGAGCTGGCGCTCGAGGTTGGCGACGCGTCGGCTCACGGTTGCCAGCGGGATGCCCAGGGCCTCGGACACGCGGGTAAAGCTGCGCTCGCGCGCGACGGCGCAGAACAGCTGGAGGTCGTCGAGGCGAGCTTCCTGGGCCGGCATACCTGTTTATTAGATCATAAATGAAATAGAGACACCCATTAACGTCATTTATTGTCGAAAACAAGATCTGTACAGTGAAGCCTCGAAAGACGCTGACCGGAGGAACCGATGTTGACCTTGCGCAGGGCGGACGAACGCGGACACGCCAACCATGGCTGGCTCGACTCGTTCCACAGCTTCTCCTTTGCCGATTACCACGATCCCCAGCACATGGGCTTCGGGCCGCTGAGGGTCATCAACGAGGATCGGGTCGCCCCCGGACAGGGCTTCGGTACGCACGGCCACCGCGACATGGAAATCATCAGCTACGTGCTCGAGGGCGCGCTCGAGCACAAGGACAGCCTGGGCAACGGGTCCGTGATGACGCCGGGTGACGTGCAGCGCATGAGCGCGGGCCGCGGCGTGCTGCACTCCGAGTACAACGGTTCGCGCACCGCGCCCGTGCACTTCCTGCAGATCTGGATCGAGCCCAACGTGCGCGGCATTGCGCCGGGCTACGAGCAGACGCGATTCGAGCCGGAAACCAGGCGTGGGCGGCTGCGGCTGGTGGCCTCGGCCGACGGCGCCGAGGGCTCGACGACCATCCACCAGGACGCGCGCCTGTACGCCGGGCTGTTCGACGGCCCGGAGACGGCGACCCTGCCGATCCAGCCCGGGCGCCGCGCCTACGTGCACGTCGCGCGCGGTGCACTGCGGGTCAACGGTGAGTCCCTCGGCGCAGGCGACGCGCTGCGCCTGGTGGACGAACCGGAGTTGCGGATCGATTCCGGCCGGTCAGCCGAGGCGCTGGTGTTCGATTTGCCATGACACTTGCCGCGGCCAGCCGCAGGGCGCCGCGATCCAGAAATCATCTACAGGAAGGAATTTCATGACACAGGTTGCGGTGGTGTATCACAGTGGTTACGGACACACGCGCAAGCAGGCGCAGGCCGTGCGCGACGGGGCGGCGGCCGTGGCCGGCACCCGCGCGGAGCTGGTGGAGATCGACATGGAAGGCCACCTGCCGGAGGGTGGCTGGGAGCGGCTGGCCGGCGCGGACGCCCTCATCTTCGGTTCGCCGACGTACATGGGCGGCCCGTCGTGGCAGTTCAAGCGCTTCGCCGACGTCAGCTCCAGGGTGTGGGGTTCGCAGGGCTGGAAGGACAAGATAGCGGCTGGCTTCACCAACTCGGCGACGATCAATGGCGACAAGCTGTCGACGCTGCATTATTTCTTCACGCTTGCCATGCAGCACAGCATGCTCTGGGTCGGCACCGGCCTGATGCCCTCCAACAAGAAGTCGGCGCAGCGCAACGACGTCAACTGGCTGGGTTCTTTCTCGGGCGCCATGGCCCAGTCGCCTTCCGACTCGAGTCCGGAAGAGGGGCCGCTGCCGGGGGATCTGGAGACTGCCCGAATATTCGGCCGGCGCGTGGCGGAAGCGGCGCTGCGCTGGCGAGAGCAGCGCAGCGAGGACCGTCAGGCGGCCGCCTGACGGCGGTCCTGCGTCGCAGCTCGCCCGTCAGCGCTTGTGCTTCAGCAGTCGCCCTTTCTCCCGCTGCCAGTCCCGGTCGCGGGAGTCGGCGCGCTTGTCGTGCTGCTTCTTGCCCCGCGCCAGGCCGATTTCCAGCTTGGCCTTGCCGTTCTTCCAGTACATGGCAAGCGGCACGATGGTGTGGCCCTTGCGCTCGACCGCGCCGATGAGGCTGTCGATCTGGCGCCGGTGCATCAGCAGCTTGCGGGACCGGGTGGGGTCGGCGATGACGTGGGTCGAGGTCGTCGACAGCGGCGAGATGTGCGCGCCGAACAGGTAGGCCTCGCCGTCCTTCAGCAGGACGTAGCCTTCCTTGAGCTGCAACCGCCCCGCGCGCAACGCCTTGACTTCCCAGCCCTGCAGCGCGATGCCGGCCTCGTAGCGCTCGTCGTTGAAATACTCGTGCCGTGCCTTCTTGTTGAGGGCGATCGTCCCGGGCTTCGTCTTGTCTTCAGCCATGCCGCGCAGTCCTTGTTGAGCAGGCATTGTATAGGCAGCGGCGGGTTGTCGGTTCACCGCGCTTGACCGACAATCCGCCGGCCAACGGAGACCCGCCTTGCGTGAAGTGAAGCGAAGCGCGATCGTGCCCTACAGCGCGACCCAGATGTACGACCTGGTCGCAGATGTCGAGCGCTACCCGGAATTCCTGCCCTGGTGCACGGCCGCCGAGGTGCTGTCGCGCGATGGCGAGGACGTCACCGCCAGGCTCGCGCTGGCGCGCGGTCGCGCCAGCGCGCAGTTCACGACCCGCAACCGGCTCGTGGCCGGCGAGTATCTCGAGATGCGCCT
>DATHZW010000103.1:0-2177 GCA_035458405.1 Steroidobacteraceae bacterium
CTCGCCGCGGGTCACCGTGCCGACGTGGCCGTGGGCCTTGCCCAGCTTGTGCGTGTCGCTGACCGTGAACTGCGCGTGCTCGCCCTCGAGCACGCCGATGTCGCCGACCTGGCCGCCACTCTCCGCGTAAAACGGCGTCGCATCCAGCACGACCTGCCCCGCGTCGCCCTGGCCCAGTCGCTCGACCTGCGCGCCGTCGCGGATCAGCGCGACCACGGTGCCGACGCCCTCGAGCGAGTCGTAGCCGCAAAAGTCGGTAGGCGCGTCGAGCGTGACGCCGCCGCGCAGGTCGACGCCGAAGCGGCTGGCCGAGCGGGCGCGTTCGCGCTGCGCTTCCATCGCGGCCTCGAAGCCGGGCTGGTCCACGGTCAGGCCGCGTTCGCGCGCCACGTCGGCGGTCAGGTCCACCGGGAAGCCGTAGGTGTCGTAGAGCTTGAATACGGTCGCGCCCGGGATGACCCTGGAGGGCAGATTGGCGATCTCCGCCTCCAGCAACGCCATGCCGGTGGACAGCGTCTCGGCGAAACGCTCCTCTTCCTGCTTGAGCACGCGCATGGCCAGGTCCGCGCTGGCCACCAGCTCGGGGTAGGCCTTGCCCATCTGGTCGGCCAGCGACTGCACCAGTTTGAAGAAGAACGGGTCGCCCTGGCCGAGCTGATAGCCATGGCGGATGGCGCGGCGGATGATTCTCCTGAGCACGTAGCCGCGCCCCTCGTTGGAGGGCATGACGCCGTCCACGATCAGGAAGGCGCAGGCGCGGATGTGGTCGGCGATGACCCGCAGCGACGGGCTGTCGACCGACTTCTGGTTGGTGACGTCGGCGGCCGCCGAGATCAGGTTCCTGAACAGGTCGATGTCGTAGTTCGAGTGCACGCCCTGCATGACCGCGGCGATGCGCTCGAGGCCCATGCCGGTGTCCACCGACGGCTTCGGCAGCGGCACGAGCGTGCCGTCGGCCGCGCGGTCGAACTGCATGAAGACCAGGTTCCAGATCTCGACGTAGCGGTCGCCGTCCTCGTCCGGCGAGCCGGGCGGGCCGCCGGGGATGTCCTCGCCATGGTCGTAGAAGATCTCGCTGCACGGCCCGCAGGGCCCGGTGTCGCCCATCGCCCAGAAGTTGGAGCTCTCGCCGAGGCGGGCAAACCGGGCCGGATCCACCCCGATTTCCTTCAGCCAGATCCCGGCCGCCTCGTCGTCGTCGCGAAAGACCGTGACCCAGAGCCGCTCAGGTGGAATGCCCAGCGTGCCGGTGATGAACTCCCAGGCGTAGCCGATGGCCTCGCGCTTGAAGTAATCGCCGAAGCTGAAATTGCCCAGCATCTCGACGACGGTGTGGTGCCGGGCCGTGGAGCCGACGTTTGCCAGGTCGTTGTGCTTGCCGCCGGCCCGCACGCAGCGCTGCGAGCTGGCCGCGCGGCTGTAGGCGCGGCGATCCTTGCCCAGGAACACGTCCTTGAACTGCACCATGCCCGCGTTGGTGAACAGCAGCGTCGGGTCGTTGCCCGGCACGAGCGGGCTCGACGGCACCACGGCGTGGCCCCGCTCGCGGAAGAACTCCAGGAACGCGGTCCGTAACTCGGTACTCGACAGTCGCTTGCCTTGCACGGTGCTCATTCATCCAACTCGATGTCGTTGCCCAGGGCAGCGCGGACCTGGTCCGCGCTGAACCCCCGATATTGCAGGAAACGGGCCTGGCGTGCCCGCTCCTTCCATTCCTTCGGCGGCTCGTCGCTGAAGCGCCGGCGGCGGAGCTTCTGGCAACGCTCGCGCCAGGCCGCCGAGGTCGCGTCCACCGCCTGCTCGACGATGACGCCCGCCACGCCCAGCTCCCTGAGCTCGTGGGCGATGCGCAGCGGGCCCTGGCCCCGGCTGGCATGCCAGGCCACGTAGTGCTCGGCATAGCGTGAGTCGTCGACCAGGCGCTCGCGGCCGAGCTCCGCCACGACGGTCGCCGCGGTCTGTTCCGCGGCGCCGCGCTCAACCAGCCGCGTCGTCAGCTCGGCGGCACAGAAATCCCGGCGGTTCAGCAGGCGAAGCGCCACCAGCCTGGCGGCGGGCTGGTCGTCCGCTGCCAGCGCCGGGGCGGCGCTCCGTTCAGGCCTTTGCCGCCGCATCGGCGGCCGCGGCCGCGGCGGCCTCGGCGATGGCCTTCTTGGTCGGCAGCAGCTTGGCGCGCA
>DATHZW010000104.1:0-7095 GCA_035458405.1 Steroidobacteraceae bacterium
GGCGCACGGCCACCGAGGAGCAGAAGAGGCGCTTCATCGACGCGTTCTATCACTCCCTGCTCAACAAGTACGGGACGGCGCTGGCCTCGTTCACCAGCAGCAACCTGACGATGCTGCCCTTCCGGGGCGACCTGTCGACCGGCAGCGCGACGGTCAGGACCGAGGTCACGACGAGCGATGGCACGAGGGTGCCGGTGAACTACTCGATGCGCGCGACCCCGGAAGGCTGGAAGGCCTGGGACGTCACCATCGAGGGCATTTCCTACATCAAGAATTTCCGCACGGACTTCGGCGCGGAAATCGACCAGAAAGGCCTTGCGGCGGTCATCGAAAGGCTCGAGTCCGAGGCCGGAACCGGTCATGCGGCAGGCTGATCAGGCTCAGGCCCGATGCCGGCTGGAGCAGGCCGGCGAGGGTTGCTACGCGCTGCTCGGGGACCTCGGGATCGAGTCGGCGGCGGCCATCCTGGGCCGCGGCGAGGCGGCCTTTTCCGGCCAGCCCGAGATCGCCGTCGACCTGTCCGGCGTGACGGACGCGGACAGCGCCGGGCTCGCCGTGCTGATCGAATGGGTGCGCGGCGCTCGCAGCGAGGGCAGGCGGATCCGGTTTCTCGGCATGCCGCCGCGCCTCGGCGACCTCGCCCGCATCGGCGGCGTCAACGAGCTGCTGCCCGTCGAGGGCTGACGGCAGGGCTCACCCGCCCGGCGCGGGCGCAGCCGGGTCGTCGGTCCCGGACTCGTCGTACCACGACGAGTCGCCGGCTTCGTCCTCGGGAATGTTGCCGTCCAGCACCTGGTACAGGCGCCGGTCGAGGAATGCGTTCCTGAGCAATGCATAGCGATCGAAAGCGCCCTCGAGCGCCTGTTCGGCGGGAATGAGCCGGGCGCGCCGGTCGACGATCGACAGTCCCGCAAACGCGAAGCCGATGTTGTTGTCGCTGATGTAGTGGCGGCCGTCCGTCAGGTAATCGGCATACAACGCAGGCGTGTCGCGCAGCGTCGACGGGCCCAGGAACGGGATGACCAGGTAGGGTCCCGAGGGCACGCCCCAGCGGCCGAGTGTCTGTCCGAAGTCTTCGTTGTTGCGCGGCAGGTTGGCCTTCGTTGCGGGGTCCAGGAGCCCGCCGAGCCCGAAGGTGCTGTTGACGACGAACCGGGTCGTGTCGGAGACCGCGTCCATGAACTTCAACTGCAGCAGGTCGTTGACGATGGTCGTGGGGTAGGCGAGGTTGGTCAGGAAGTTCGTCACGCCGGTGCGGGCCGGTTGCGGCACGTAGCGTCGATATCCCTCGGCCACCGGCTTCAGGACCGCCCGGTCCAGACCGTCGTTGAAGGCGTAGGTGGAGCGGTTCACGCGCTCCCAGGGATCCGCCGGACTGGGCGCGGCCTGCGTGGTCGCGCAGCCGGCCAGGGACAGGCAGAGCAGCACGGTGGGCAGTCTGGCGGCGAACGTCGGACGGGAGGTCATGGCTTCGGGGTCGGCGGCGCCGCTGCGGCGGGGCGCCAATTCTAACCCTTGTTCTGGCCGGACCTGCCCGGATTTGCCGGGTCGGCAATCTCCCGCGCCTTGCGGCCCTTCGGCAGGTATTCCTTCAGCTCCTCGATGCGGGCCTCAAAGCGCTGGCGCTGCACGTCGTTCAGGTCCGGAACCGCCAGCGCCAGGCGGAGCTGGTCGATGGCCATCTGCAGGTCGCCGCCCATGACGTGGTACTCGGACATGTAGTAGTAGGCATCGCCCGTGTCGCCCGCCGCGCTCGCAGCCAGCGCGATATACCTGGCCTGGTCGGGCGTCGGCGGCACATTGTTGAACAGGTCGAGCAGGACCCCGTGCGCCCGCTTGGCCTCGCCGAGGCGCATGAGCGTCTCCGCGTAGCGCATGGTGACCGCTACGTTGCGGGGGAACAGGCCCAGGGCGCGCTCCAGTGTCCGGCGCGACCCCGCGAGGTCGCCGGCCGCCAGCTGCGCGACGCCGAGCCCCGTGTGGTAGAGGGTGACGTCCGGTCGCCGCTCGACGAGGTCCTGGAGCAGGCCCGCAGCCTCTCTGGCCGAAGCCGCGTCCGCGGCGGCCAGCAGCGCCATGGCGCGACCGTAACGGCGCTCGTCGCCCGACGGCAGGTCAGCATTGATCGCGTCCAGGTACTGGTCGCGGAAATTCGTCTCCGGCGGCATGGACTGGACCCGCAGCCTTTCGCGGATCAGCCCGTAGCTGATGCTGTCCTGGGTGTTGCGCGGGCCGATCTGCCGGGCGCGGTCCCGCGTCTCCGCGATCCGCTCGGTCGTCACGGGGTGGGTGCGCAGCAGCTCCGGGATCATGGCGCCCGCGCTGCCCGAGCGCTGCTGCATGGTCCAGAAGAACGACGGCATGCCGTTCGGGTCGAAACCGGCGCTGTCCAGGAACATCATCCCGACGCGGTCCGCCTCGGCCTCGTTGCCGCGCGTGAAGCCGATCTGCTGCTGGATCGCCAGTCCCTGCGCCGCGGTGATCGTGCCCATCAAGGCATCCGGCGGCATGCCGGTGGTGGCGCCTATCACGATGGCCGCCAGCACGGCCGCGGCCGAGGCCATGTTGGTGCGGCCGGAGTTCTGGATCGAACGGGCGATGTGTCGCTGGGTGACGTGCGCAATCTCGTGCGCGAGCACGCCGGCCAGCTCGCTTTCGTTGTCGGTGGCGGTCAGCAGCCCGGCGTTGACGCCGATGAAGCCCCCGGGCAGGGCAAAGGCGTTGATGTCCGAATCCCCGACCACGAAGAAGGTGAAGCGATAGCTGCCCTCGTGGGCGTGGCTGGCCAGGCTCGAACCGACCGACTGGATGTACTCGGCCACCTCGGGATCCTCGACCAGCTGGCCGGAGTCCCGCAGGCCCTTCACGATCATCCGGCCGATCTTGTATTCGTCCTCGAGGCTGAGCGTCGTGCTGGCCGGATTGCCGATGTCGGGCAGGTCCCCGCGACTGTCCTGGCCCAGGGCCGGATAGGCGGCGAGCATCGCGGCGAGGGCCATCCAGCCGAGTCGTTTCATGGGCCTGCGGCGATCCGTAAGCATGGGATTCGGACAGCCGGGGCGGAGCGAAGTTCGCCCCGGACCGCCCTCAGAGCGCCTCGGCCGCGAAATCGGCCAGGCGCGAGCGCTCCCCCCGCATCAACGTGATGTGCCCGCCGTGAGGCCAGCCACAGAAGCGATTGACCACGTAGGTGAGCCCCGAGGTCGTCTCGGTCAGGTAGGGAGTGTCGATCTGCGCGATGTTGCCCAGGCAGATGAGCTTGGTTCCGGGCCCGGCCCGCGTCACCAGCGCGCGCATCTGCTTGGGCGTGAGGTTCTGGGCCTCGTCCAGGATCAGGTAGCGGTTGAGGAACGTCCTGCCGCGCATGAAGTTCAGGGAGCGGATCTTGATCCGGTTGCGCAGCAGGTCCTGGGTCGCGGCACGTCCCCAGCTGCCGCCCTCGTGGCCCTGCGTCAGCACCTCGAGGTTGTCCATCAGCGCGCCCATCCAGGGCTCCATCTTCTCTTCCTCGGTGCCGGGCAGGAAGCCGATGTCCTCGCCCAGGGGTATGGTCACCCGGGTCATGAGGATCTCGGAGAAGCTGTTGGTCTCCAGCGTCTGCAGCAGGCCCGCCGCCAGCGTCATCAGCGTCTTGCCCGTGCCGGCCGGGCCGAGCACCGTGACGAAGTCGATCTCCGGGTCCAGCAGCAGGTTGAACGCGAGGTTCTGCTCGCGGTTGCGGGCGGTGATCCCCCAGACGGCATTGCGCGGATTGCGATAGTCGTGCGTCAGTTCCAGCGTCGCGGAGTCGCTCTCGACCGACCGGACGATCGCCTCGAAGCCCTCGTCGCCCGGCTCGCACACGAACTGGTTCACCTTCCAGTCGTGCACCAGCGGGCCCTGCACGCGATAGAAAGTCCGGGCCTGCTCCTGCCAGGACTGCATCTCGCTGCCGTGGGTGTCCCAGAAGTCGGGCGGCAGCTCGGTGACTCCCTTGAAGAGCAGGTCGGCATCCTCGATGGTGCGGTCGCTGTAGTAGTCCTCCGCATGCACGCCGAGGATGGCGGCCTTGATGCGCAGGTTGATGTCCTTGGAAACCAGCGTGACGCGCGATTCAGGGATTTCGCGCTGCAGCGCCAGGGCGTAGCCGAGGATCGAGTTGTCGGCGCCATGGCCCGGCAGGGTGTCCGGGAGTCCGGTGTCGAGACGCCGCGTCTGGAAGAACAGGCGGCCCGTGGGCGGGCGTTTGCCCTGGCTCCCCGGCCGTCCGGACGGCAGCTCGAGGCCGCGGTCGATCTGTTCCTTGGTGGCCTGCGCCATCAGCTCATCGAGGAAACGGCTGACCTGGCGGACGTTCCTGGCGGACTCGGAAAGGCCCTTCTTTCCCGAGTCGAGTTCCTCGAGCACGATCATCGGGATGTAGATGTCGTGTTCCTCGAAGCGGAAGATCGCCGCCGGATCGTGCATGACGACATTCGTGTCCAGCACGAATGACCGGCGCTCCGCCGGCTCGTTGGGTTTGATGGTCAAGGCTGCGGCCGGCTCAAAGTTTCTTGACGGTCTCGAGGACCGCCTCGGCGTGACCATCCACCTTGACCTTGCGCCACTCCTGGCGCAGGACGCCGTCGGCGTCGATCAGGAAGGTGCTTCGTTCGATGCCCATCACCTTCTTGCCGTACATGTTCTTTTCCTTCCAGACCCCGAACAGCGCGGCGACCTTGCGGTCCTCGTCGGAGCCCAGCTCGAAGGGGAACTTCATCTTGGCCTTGAATTTCTCGTGCGAGGCCAGCGAATCCGTGGAAATCCCGAGAACCACGGCGCCTGCGCGGCGGAACCTCGCATGCAGGTCGCGAAACGCCTCGCCTTCGCGCGTGCAGCCCGGCGTGTTGTCGCGCGGGTAGAAATAGACGACCAGCTTGCCGCCCAGCGCGTCGCTCGAGCTGAACCGGGCGCCGGTGGCCGGCAGGGAGAAGGAAGGAACCTTCTTGCCTAGGGTGACTTTTGCCATTCGGAATGCTGCCTCCTGCGGGGATGGCGGGTCAGGACTTAACGGGCTCCAGGATAGCGTCGAGGTTCAGGTTATCGCACATGTCCATGAATTCCTCGCGCAGGGCCCCGAGATGAATCGTCGACGGGACGTTGATGATCATGAAGACGCCGAACATCGGCGCGCCCGTGTGCGGCGCCGGATAGCTGCGGGTGTTCATTTCCGAGATGTCGATGCCGCGTGCCGAGAAGAATCCGGACAGCGCGGAAACGATCCCGGCCTGGTCGAGGCAGACGACATCGACCGAGTAGGGCACCTGGTCCTCGCGTACGGCCCGCTCGTCCGTGCGCCGGACCTGCAGCGTGATGCCCGACGTTTCCGCCAGCTTCTTGAGTTCGGTCTCGATGCGGGCAACGGAGTGCCAGTTCCCCGCAATCAGCATCAGCACCGCGAACTCGGACCCGAGCGCGGTCATGCGGCTCTCGCTGATGTTTCCGCCGCAGTCGGCGATGACCTTGCTGAGGTCGTGAACCAGGCCGACGCGGTCGTTACCGATGGCGGAGATCGCGATGTATTGCTTCATTTTGGGGGCGCAGGAAGGAGGGCAAACAGTTTACCGGGATCGGCGTCCGCTGGAAACGCTCGAATACCGTCCTTGCGCAGGGAGGCGGCCCGAAAGTACGATCCGGAGTCACTCGGACCGGGGCTTCAACCGAAATGTTCCGCGGCAGCATCGTAGCGCTCGTCACCCCCATGACGGAATCCGGCGAGATCGACCACGCCGCATTCGAGTCCCTGCTGGACTGGCACGCCGAACAGGGCACGGACGGGGTCGTGGTGCTGGGCACGACCGGGGAATCGCCCACGGTGACGGCGGAAGAAGGCGACGAATTGCTGCGCCGCGCGGTCCGGCGGCTGGGCGGACGGCTGCCCGTCATCGCCGGCACCGGCACGAATTCGACGGCGACCACGGTGGAGAAGACCCGCCGCGCCTGTGAACACGGCGTGGACGGGGTGCTGGTCGTCACCCCCTACTACAACAAGCCGGGCCAGGAGGGCCTGATTCGGCACTTTTCGGCCGCGGCGGACGCAAGCAGCGTGCCGGTGGTCCTCTACAACGTTCCGTCCCGCACGGCCTGCGACCTGCTGCCGCCGGCGGTGGAAAGGCTGTCCGAGCACCCGCGAATCGTGGGCATCAAGGAAGCGACCGGGCAGGTCGCCAGGACCAAGGAGATCCTCGAGCGCTGTGGGGACGATTTCCTGGTCCTGTCCGGCGACGATGCGACCTGTCGCGAGCTGATGCTGGCGGGGGCCCAGGGCGTCATCTCGGTCACGGCCAATGCCGCGCCCCGCCTGATGCGCGAGCTCTGCGACGCGGCCCTCGAAGGGGACTCCTCGGGGGCCTTGCTGGTGGACCAGCAGCTGGGTCCCCTGCATCGGGACCTCTTCGTCGAGGCGAATCCGATTCCCGTGAAGTGGGCGGTGGCAAGGTTGGGACTCATCCCGCCGGGAATCCGGTTACCATTGACGCCCCTGGAAACACGTCATCATGCGGTCGTCCTGGCCGCGATGAAGCACGCCCAGATCATTTGACGAGGAACGGATGAGACTCCTTGCACTAATCGCCCTGCTGGCACTGGCCGGCTGCGGCGCTTTCCGGCCAACGTTTGAGGATTGCGACGAGACGCCGGCCTATGCCGGAGCGAAAGAATTGCCGCCGCTCAGGGTTCCGGAGGGTGTCGACGCCCCGGATACGCGGAATGCCCTCAAGGTCCCGACGGTCACGGTGCCCGAGAAGCCGCTGGACGGGCGTTGTATCGACGCGCCCCCGAGCTACAGTACGCCCCGGGCTCCGGCCGGGCGCTGACAGGGCCTGTTGCTGCCCGCTTTGGCCTCGGGTAGTCTTCCGGGCCCTTCGGAGAGGTGGCCGAGTGGTCGAAGGCGCTGGACTGGAATTCCAGTAATATCTAACAAGGTATTCGTGGGTTCGAATCCCACCCTCTCCGCCAGTCAATGAAAAGGGTCCCGCAGGGGCCCTTTTTTATTGACCGGTGAGGGAACGTGGACGAACCCACAAGGGTTCGACCAGCGGGCACCGGGTGCCCGCGCAGGACAGTGCCGCGAAGCGG
>DATHZW010000105.1:0-2158 GCA_035458405.1 Steroidobacteraceae bacterium
CCGCCCCCGAGGCCGTACCCGCCAAACCGCCAGCCAAGACCAGCCCGGACGCCGATATCAGTGATATCAGTTTGCTGTTCAACATGAATTTCCCCTCGATCTTTGTAGTGGCGCACTCGCGGCGACTCTCCAAGAGGCCCGGCCCCTTCACTGGCCGAATGCTTCCGCTCGTGTGACCTGCGAACTTACCGTGTTCGCATAAAAG
This sequence comes from Steroidobacteraceae bacterium, assembly GCA_035458405.1. Classification (GTDB taxonomy): domain Bacteria; phylum Pseudomonadota; class Gammaproteobacteria; order Steroidobacterales; family Steroidobacteraceae; genus SG8-30. The sequence goes on from DATHZW010000105.1 coordinate 206, forward strand.
ATAGCAAGGGCCGTCCGTACACAATAATTTGGACAGCCTTGATTGGCTTGTTTTCGCGCCTGCGCGAGCATCCGCGTTATCAACGAGGCAGCACGTGTACTGGACGAATCGCGCAGCAACGTGACGAGCGGGGTCGCAGCCGAGTCCCGGGGTCACCGGCTCGGCATGGTGCAGGACAGCGTCGGCGCCAGAGTGCCCAGGCTGTCTGACATGGACCTGCCGCGGAAAATCCCGTCGCGGTGCTATGCTCCGCAGCCCCGATATCCGGGCATCGAGATTGCGCATGCAGGACCTGGAACAGGAGCTGTCACGGCTGGAAGCAGTGGCCCGCCAACTCGAGCCGGGCGCCGAGCAGCGTGGGCGCGCCAACCAGCAGGTGCTGGACTATGCCAACGACTTCCTGGCCAGCCTGCCGGGCCTGAAGACCTTCGTGTCGCGTCCGGGAGACAAGCTCCTGGACGCCCTGCCGGTCGCCGAGCAGCCCCACACTCTGGAACGTCTCCTGGCCGCCCTGCACGGCGACGTGGACGGGCCTGGCATCAACCCGGCCTCCGGCGGGCACCTGGGCTACATCCCCGGTGGCGGCCAGTACTACGCGGCGCTGGGCGATTACCTGGCGGCCGTGTTCAACCGCTACGCGGGCGTGTCCTATGCCTCGCCCGGCGCCGTGCGCCTGGAAAAGTCGCTGATTCGCTGGATGGCCGACCTGGTGGGCTATCCCGTCACCGCTGCGGGCGACCTGACCTCAGGCGGCAGCATCGCCAACCTGATGGGCGTGGTGGCGGCCCGCGACGCCGCGGGCCTGCGCGGCGGCCAGCTGGAAGCCAGCCCGATCTACCTGAGCCCCGAGGTTCACCATTGCGTGGACAAGGCCCTGCGGATTGCGGGGCTCGGCGAGTGTCCCCTGCGCAGCGTTCCGGTGGATGCACGCCATCGCATGGACCCGGAGGCCCTGGCCGCGGCCATCGCCGGCGACCTCGCGGCGGGCCTGCGCCCCTGGCTGATCGTGGCCTCGGCCGGCACCACGAACACGGGCTCGGTGGATCCGCTGGCGGCGATCGCCGATATCGCCCAACAGTACGGCCTCTGGTTGCATGTCGATGCGGCCTACGGCGGGTTCTTCCTGCTCACCGGGCACGGTCGTCGGGTGCTGGACGGGATCCAGCGCAGCGACTCGGTCGTGATGGACCCGCACAAGGGCCTGTTCCTGCCCTACGGCTCCGGCGCCGTCCTGGTCCGCGACGGCGCCAGCCTGTACAAGGCGCATTTCTACGACGCCAGCTACATGCAGGACGCGCGGGCGGGCGGGCAGGATATTTCGCCGGCGGATCTTTCGCCGGAGTTGAGCCGGCCTTTCCGCGGCCTGCGCATGTGGCTGCCGCTGATGTTGTGCGGGCTCGCGCCATTCCGTGCGGCGCTGGACGAGAAGCTGCTGCTGGCGCGGTATTTCCACGGCAGGCTGTCGGCGATGCCGCGATGGGAAGTCGGGCCCGAACCGGACCTGTCGGTCGTGACCTATCGCTACCTGCCGGAGTCAGGGGACGCGGATGATTTCAACCGCCGCCTGCTGCGCGCCATTCACGACGACGGCCGGGTCTTCGTCAGCTCCACGGTGACCGACGGGCATTTCGTGCTGCGCCTGGCGGTCCTGCACTTCCGCACGCACCGTGAGCACGTGGACCTGCTGCTGGAGCTGCTGGATCATCACGCAAACAGGTTGGCCGAGGGCGTCACCCCGACCACGTGACCTGAAACGCGCCCTGCGGGGCCTGGCCCGGCAGCCTGTTCGCAGAGCCGACCCGCAAAAAAAGAAGGGCGGGGAGATCCCCGCCCTTCGAGCTTGCGGTCTGTCAGCGGTCGTTACGGGCGACCGATCACCGAGGTGTTGGTGACTACGACGAACGGGCCGCCGGGTAACGCCGCCGAAGCGGCGAACTGGACCATCTGCGACTG
>DATHZW010000106.1:0-2396 GCA_035458405.1 Steroidobacteraceae bacterium
TCGGGCAGACCGGCGACATCTTCCGCGGTGCGCTGGCGCTGTTCGCGCTGGCGCTGGGCATGGGCGCGCCGCTGCTGCTGGTGGGTGTCGCCGAAGGCAAGCTGCTGCCCAGGGCCGGCCCCTGGATGGACACCGTCAAGGCGCTGTTCGGCGTGATGTTCCTGGCGGTTGCCGTGTGGATGCTCGAACGCATCCTGCCCGGGCCGCTGACCGTGGCGCTGTGGGCGCTGCTGGCCTTCGTCGCGGGCTATTACTTCGGCGGGTTCAGCAAGAGCGGCGGCCACGTCCGCGCCCCGGCCAGCCCGGTCGCCAGGGGGATCGGCCTGTTCGCAATGGTCTATGGCGTCATCCTGCTGGTCGGCGCGGCCATGGGCAGCAGCGACCCGCTGCAGCCGCTGAAGGGATTTTCGCTGCACGGCGGCCGGGGCCAGGCGGCGGTTGATCAACTGCCCTTCGTGCCCATTCGCAGCGTCGCGGACCTCGACCGTCAGCTGCAGGCTGCGACAGGCCGCCCGGTGATGGTCGATTTCTATGCGGACTGGTGCGTGTCCTGCAAGGAAATGGACAAGTACACCTTCTCGGACGAGCAGGTTCGGCGGGACCTGGCCGGTTTCGTCCTGCTCAAGGCGGATGTCACCGCCAACAGCGACGACGACCAGGCCCTGCTGAAGCGCTTCGGGATTTTCGGACCGCCCACCACGGCGTTTTTTGGCCCGCGGGGTGGCGAGTGCCCGAATTTCCGCCTGGTCGGATTCGTGCCGGCGGAGGAGTTCACGCAGCACCTCGCGCAGTTCTCGCGGGAATGCCAGTCATGAATCGCGGCACGATCATCGCCGGACTCGTGGCCGTGGCCGGCCTCGCCCTGGCCGCCGGCTACCTCGCCAGCCGCCACCTGGCCCCGGCGGGAAGCCAAGGCCCTGCTGCGCCTGCAAGCGCGCCCGCCAGCGCGCCGGCCACCGCGAGGGCCATCCCCGACACCCGGCCCGAATTCTCGCTGGTCGATTCGAACGGCGTCAGGCGGTCGATCAGCGAGTGGGACGGCCAGCCGCTGCTGATCAACTTCTGGGCCACCTGGTGCCCGCCCTGCCGGCGCGAGATCCCGCTGCTCAATTCCCTGCGGAAGGAGTACGGCCCGCGCGGCTTCGAGGTCATCGGGATCGCCGTGGACTTCCGCGACGACGTGCTCGCCTACATGAAGAGCACGCCGATCGACTACCCGATGCTGATCGGCGAGCAGGACGGTATCGACGTGGCCGGGGCTTTCGGCGTCAACGACATCTACTACCCGTTCACGGTCTTCACGGACCGGCGCGGGCGGGTCGTCACCATCAAGGTGGGCGAACTGCATGCAAGAGAGGCCAAGTCCATCCTGGCGACCGTCAGCGACGTCGACGCGGGCTGGTTGACCATCGACGCCGCGCGGGCGCGCATACGCGCCCAACTGGCCGCCATGTCCCCGGGCAGGGGCTGACTCAGAAAAACCCCTAACGGCGGCGATCTGCCACGAACTTGCTCCTTTCCTCGGGCAAGTGGACAAACTTCGACGGGTCGGGTTGAATGACGCCCGTCCACCGCCACCGGGGTCGGCCCCACCGGCCAGCCATGACAAGAGTCCTGCTTCTGAACGGGCCCAACCTCAACCTGCTCGGCACCCGCGAGCCTTCGCTCTACGGCGCCGGAACCCTCGCGGCCATCGAGGCACGGCTGGCCGCCCAGGCCAGGCAGCGCGGCGCGTCCCTGGAGGCCTTCCAGAGCAACGCCGAGCACGAGCTGGTCGACAGGATCCAGCGCCTGGCGACCGATCCGGTGGATTTCGTCATCATCAACCCGGGCGGCTTTACGCACACCAGCGTCGCGCTGCGGGACGCCCTGCTGGCCGTCGGCACGCCGTTCATCGAAGTGCACCTGTCCAACGTGCACGCCCGTGAGCCTTTCCGACGCCACTCCTATTTTTCCGACATCGCCGCGGGCAGCATCGTGGGCCTCGGCGCCGCCGGCTACGAACTCGCGTTAACCGCCGCGCTGGACCGCCTCGACGCGGCAGCGCCCCAGGGGGATTGATCAGGCATGGATATTCGCAAGGTCAAGAAGTTGATCGAACTGCTCGAAGAGTCGGGCATCGCCGAAATCGAGATTTCGGAAGGCGAGGAGTCGGTCAGGATCAGCCGCTACCCGCAGGGCATGACGGTCGCGCAGGGACCCATGATGGCCCCCATGCCGGCCGTCGCGGCCGGCGCCCCCGCCGCGCCAGCCACCCAGGCGCAGCCCGTGCCGGCCAGGCCGGCCCCGCCCAAGGACGACTCGATCACGGCGCCCATGGTCGGGACCTACTACTCGGCGCCGGCTCCGGGCGCCAAGCCTTTCGTCCAGGTCGGCGACGAGATCAAGGTCGGCCA
>DATHZW010000107.1:0-4382 GCA_035458405.1 Steroidobacteraceae bacterium
CATCTACCTGATCGACTCACAGCGGAAGTCCTGGACCGAGCTTTATCCGGCGCGCGCGCCGCGCGCCCGGCAAGACATGGATGTGTATGGCGCCTGTCCGGGTTCACCGGATCCGAACAATCTTGTCACGCATGGCCTGAGCATCCGGCGCGGCGCCGACGGGCACTCGACGCTTTATGTCGTGGGTCATGGGGAGCGCGAGGCCATCGAGGTATTCGATGTCGATGCAAACGGCGAGATGCCGGTGCTGACGTGGACGGGGTGCATCCTGACGCCGGACGGCATGGAAGCCAACAGCGTCGCGTCCCTTGGCGACGGCTCACTGCTGGTGACCATTCCGCTGCGTACCGGCATACCCATCAGCGACGCGCTCGCCGGAAAGCCGACCGGCGGGGTCTACGCATGGTCCCCCGGCGACAGTGGATTGACCCCGGTTAAAGGCACCGACCTGCCTTATGCGAACGGCATCGAGGTGTCGGCCGATGGGCAGGAGTTCTACGTCGTATCGTCCGGGCTGTTTACGGTTACCGCTTATTCAAACAGCAATCCCGCACGGCTGTTGCGCCGCAGCAAGCCACTTGCGATCGTCCCCGACAACCTGCACATGGCGAGTGATGGAAGCCTGATCACCGCTGGACTGAGCCTGCTTGATCCAGTCTGCGGCGCCGTCCCACAGTCGGAGGAATTTGACCTGGCAAAGTTCGCAAGCTGTCCCCGTCCCTTTGCCGTATTGACCATCGACCCCCAGTCGATGCAGAGCAGGACCCTCGCGAGCGGACCGGCCAACAAGCATTTCAGCAACATCACGATGGGGCTGTCAGTGGGCGGCGAGCTCTGGATAGGCACCTTTGCGGGCGACCGGGTCGCCTATCGCGCGCTGGAACAGATCGACTGATTGCGGCCCGGCCCGGCGGGCGCCGGCGTCTGCAATCCGGGCGTCCCCCGAACCGCCGGGTGTATGATCAGCCACCGCCGAACAGGCGGCTGTTCTTCTTGCCATGTGGTTACGAGGGGGTAATGCATATGATCCGATTCAGGAATCTTTCCTGGCTGGCCGCCAGCCTGGTCGTCGTCATGGGTATGGCGCATGCCGCTGCGGCGGCTGCGGGCGAGGACGAAGCGGCCATCCGGCAACTGACGACGGACTGGGGCAAGGCCTATAACGGCGGCGATGCCGAGGCGCTCGCGGCGATGTACGCCGAGGACGCGCTGCTCATGCCGCCGGGCCATCCGGGCGTGAAGGGCCGTGCCGCGATCCTCGAGTTCTTCAAGGGCGACGTCGCCGCGTCGCAGGAGGCCAAGGTCGTCTTCGTCCTCAACCCTGACACCGACGTCGGCATCTTCGGCGACATGGGCTGGGAGACGGGAACTTACGCGGCCACCATCGACGGAGCGGTGGTCGATACCGGCAAGTTCATGTCCGTGAACCGGAAGCAGGATGGAAAGTGGTACTACATCCGCGATACATGGAATTCGGACGTGCCGCCTGCCCCGGCCCAGTAACCGACCGGGATCTTCCGCGGCGCGCAGCGTCGCCTGAAACAGGGAGGGCCTCGCAAGAGGCCCTCTTTTCGTTCCAGCCACGGACACCGAGGATAACCTTGCCAGTGATATGCTTCGGCTCGCCTGACGGGGGGACCTGCATGACACCTTATCGATCGCTTTCGGAAATGGGCACGACGGTCGGCCGCGCAATCGGCGAGCACTGGGACATCACCTGCCGCGCGCTGGCGCGTGGCGAGCACGCCGTCGCGGAGCCGGCGTTCTTCAGGCTGATGACGGGCGAGTCCCATCCGTTCGCCAACATGGCATTCATCAGCCCGTCCGCGGACCTGGCCGTGGCGCGCGCTGCCGTCGAGCCGCTGATCGCCAGCGGGACGCCGGCGGCGGCGGCGTTCCCGGGCATGGACGTACCGTCCGGCATCGGCGCCTACCTGGTCGAGCACGGCTTCACGTCCGGCGGCGTACCCGCCATGGGCGTCGACATCGCCAGCCTCGAACCGACGACGCTCCCGGCGGGCTATGAGTTCACGCGGATTGGCGGCGGGCCCGAAGGCGAGGAATGGGTCAGGCAGATGGCCGCGGGCTTCGCGATTCCGCTCATCGCGGCGCGGTGCTTCTCGCCCGCCTCCCCCGAGGCGGACAACTCGCCGGACTCGCCAGCGCGCTTCTACGCGATCCGCAGGAACGGCGTGATCGTCGCCACCTCGGCCTGCTACCTGAGCGATGGCATGGCCGGGATCTACTGCGTGTCCACCCTCCCCGAGGAACGCGGCAAGGGACTGGGCGCGCACGCCACCGCCGAGCCGCTGCGCCTCGCCGCGAAGCAGGGTTACGGCGTCGGCATCCTGCAGTCCTCCGAGGCCGGCTACCCCGTCTACAGGCGCCTGGGCTTCGGCGATTTCGGCAAAGTGCCTTTTTACGTCCGGATGCCCGGCTGATCGTCGCGGCCGGCGGGCCCGACCGGTTGCCTGGACGATCATGACGGCCGTGGACCTGGAGATCGTCGTCCTCGAGCGGGGCGACCTGCGCTTCACGGCTTATGCGGCCGGCGACGGGCCGCTCGTGCTGTGCGTGCACGGCTTTCCCGACAATGCGCATACGTTCCAGCAGCAGTTTGCCGCGCTGGTCGCGGCCGGCTATCGCGTCGTCGCGCCGACGATCCGCGGCTACGAGCCGGGTTCACAGCCGAAGGACGGCGACTACCGGATCGAGGAGCTGGCCGGCGACGTGATCGCCTGGATCGACCACCTGGGCGCAGACAAGGCCCATCTCGTCGGTCATGACTGGGGAGCGGTCATGGCCTATGTCGCCTGCGCCAGGGCGCCCGCGCGTTTCCACTCGCTGACGACGCTCGGCATTCCTCACCCGGCACGATTCACCGGCATCGGCATCAGGAAGGTGCCGGCACAGCTGCTGAAGTCCTGGTACATGATGTTCTTCCAGCTTCCCGCGCTGCCCGAGCGCGCGATCCAGCGGTCCGGCTGGGCCCTGCTGCGGCACTTGTGGAAGTCGTGGTCGCCCGGGCTCGAGCTTTCCGCGGCGGCCTGGTCGGCGCTCCGCGAGACGTTCGAGGCGCCCGGCGTCAGGGAGGCGATGCTGTCCTACTACCGCCAGAACGTCTCGCCATCAATCCTGCTGGGCCTGGCCAGGTCGCCGATCAACAGCCTGGGCGACGTGCCGGTGCGCACCCTGGCAATTGCCGGCACCGACGATGGCTGCATGGATCACCGGCTCTATGACTACACCATGCTGGAGCGTGACTTCCCGGCCGGCCTGCGCGTCGAGCGAGTCGCGGCAGCGGGTCACTGGGCGCACATGGAACGTCCTGACGAGGTGAACCGCCTCCTCCTGCAGTGGCTGTCGACGGACTGACCGCCGCCTGAGCTGCGATGGCCGGCGAATCGTCCGCATTCGGGTTGTCACGCCCTCGCCCGCTTCATTAGTCTGCCGCGCAACTCCCGCCAACATCATGGTTTGCAGTGAATCGCCGGCGCTGGAAGATGGCGGCTCTGGCGCTGCAGTGGATTCCCGGCCGGTCAATGCACGACGGCGGGACCAAGGAGCCGGGGTACGGGATCTACTCTTTCTGCCATGCCTGTACGCATCTAATGTTGCGTTGCGCACCCCGCCGACAAGGCGCATTTCTCGTCAAATTGCTTCACCGCCCAGCACAATGCAGCCCAGCGCCGCCCTGACTCGAGCCGGACTTGCGATTCTTGTAGCAAGTCTTGCCGCTTGCCTGGGAATACCTGTAGAGCCCGAAGTACCGGAGTTGCGGGAAAGCGGGAGCAGTCCAGGCGAAACAAGCGAACTGTTCGTGATCGTTCGCTCTCCAACAGCGGGACAGGATGCCGATCGCAAGGTACGTCGGGTTGTTTTCGTTGATGGCGCGCCTCGCGCCGTATTTCTCGATGCCCCCGGATACACGCGTATCCCGGTGTTGCCGGGGCCACACTCCGTGGTCGTGTCCCATCGCATGAGCGAACATGGCGTGTTTGTCGCTTTTCCCGTACCGGTTCCCTTGCACTCGGAGATAAGTGCAGAGACCTCTGTAACCTGCGAATCGCTGGGTCAGTGCGGCGTCGTGATTGACGAGCACCCTCCGACAACGTGGACGGGCTTCAGAATGTCTGCGCAACCGGTGCCGCGGGATCAACTTGATCAGTCGATCCGCGGATTGGCCTTCACGGAGCCGGATCGCTGAAGCGCCTGCGTCAGCGCTATCGTCGACGACCCCTCGCGTCACCGCGCGACAGAACGACCAATCTGGCTCGTTCGCGGACCATCAGGGCAGGCAAGGGCCGGCCAAGACTCGTCACGCAACAGTGACGGCATCACGCTGTACTAACCGTCGCGAAGTAGTGAATTCGCGAAAGTTC
>DATHZW010000108.1:0-7095 GCA_035458405.1 Steroidobacteraceae bacterium
CGTGCCAGGCACCTCCTGAGGGCGGGGACTGGGGCGCGCCAGGCACCTCCGGCGGGTGACTCCCGAGTGCTGCGGCGGGTACAATGCTGCGGTTTAACGCCCGCGATCTCGGGACAGCCAGCAGGACATGCTAGAGAACTACCTTCCAATCCTGATCTTCGCCGTCGTCGCAGGCGGGCTCGGCACCGTGCTGATGCTGCTGGGCTTCCTGCTGGGGCCGCGCCGGCCGGATTCTGAAAAGCTCTCGCCCTACGAGTGCGGCTTCGAGGCCTTCGAGGACACGCGCATGAAGTTCGACGTGCGCTACTACCTCGTTGCCATCCTGTTCATCATTTTCGACCTGGAGATAGCCTTCCTGTTTCCGTGGGCGGTCTCGCTCGATGCGATAGGCGGTTTCGGCCTGTTGTCGATGGCGGTGTTCCTGGGCGTGCTCATTGTCGGCTTCGCGTACGAGTGGAAGAAGGGAGCCCTCGAATGGGATTGAGCCAGGCGGCCGATGGCAGTGAGGGCCGCGGCTTCGTCGTCACCAGCATCGATGGCCTCATGAACTGGGCCCGTACGGGCTCGCTCTGGCCGATGACCTTCGGGCTGGCCTGCTGCGCGGTCGAAATGATGCATGCGGGCGCCGCGCGCTACGACCTGGACCGCTTCGGAGTCGTGTTCCGGCCGAGCCCGCGCCAGGCGGACGTCATGATCGTCGCCGGCACGCTGGTCAACAAGATGGCGCCCGCGCTGCGCAAGGTCTACGACCAGATGGCGGAGCCGCGTTGGGTGATCTCGATGGGCTCCTGCGCCAACGGCGGAGGCTACTACCACTATTCCTATTCGGTGGTTCGGGGCTGCGACCGCATCGTGCCGGTGGATGTCTACGTCCCCGGGTGTCCGCCCACGGCCGAGGCGCTGATCTACGGGATCATCCAGCTGCAGAACAAGATCCGCCGTACCAGCACGATCGCGCGATGAACCACCCATGAGCAGGATCGACACCCTCGCAGCAACGATCGACGAACGCCTTGGCCCCCGCGTGCAGCGCCTGCCTGCGCTCGGCGGCGAGCTGACCTACGAGGTATCGGCCGAGCAGCTCGTCGGCGTGTGCAACGAGCTCCGCGACGCCGAGGACCTCGCCTTCGAGCAGCTGGTTGACCTGTCGGGCATCGATTACCTGGAATTCGGCCGCACCGAATGGAAGACCGTCGGCTCCACGTCGTCAGGATTCAGCCGGGCGGTGGACCGCGAGCGGGCCGTCGAGCCGCAGGCCGGGCAGCGGCGCTTTGCCGTCGTCTATCACCTGCTGTCGGTCAGCCGCAACCTGCGCCTGCGGCTGCGCTGCTACAGCGTTAGCGGCGAGCCGCCGATGCTCGACTCGGTCACGGGGATCTGGGCCGCAGCCAACTGGTTCGAGCGCGAGGCCTTCGATCTCTTCGGGATCCTGTTCCGCGGCCACCCGGACCTGCGGCGGATACTCACCGACTACGGCTTCATCGGCCACCCGTTCCGCAAGGACTTCCCGCTGTCGGGCAACGTCGAGCTGCGCTACGACCCGGAGAAGGGCAGGGTCGTGTACGAGCCGGTGAGCATCGAACCGCGCGTCGTGGTGCCGAAGGTCATCCGCGACGACAACCGCTACGACCCGCTCCTGCGCGAGGCGCCGGACCGTGGCTGACATCCGCAACTTCACCCTGAACTTCGGCCCGCAGCATCCCGCTGCGCATGGCGTGCTGCGCCTCGTGCTGGAGATGGACGGCGAGGTCATCCAGAAGGCGGATCCGCACATCGGCTTGCTGCATCGCGCCACCGAGAAGCTGGCCGAGTCCAAGCCCTTCAACCACTCCATCGGCTACATGGACCGGCTCGACTACGTCTCGATGATGTGCAGCGAACATGCCTACGTGCTGGCGATCGAGAACCTGCTGGGCGTCCGTGCGCCACAGCGCGCGCAATACATTCGCGTGATGTTCGACGAGATCACCCGGATCCTGAACCACCTGATGTGGCTGGGTTCGCATGCGCTCGACATCGGCGCGATGACCGTCTTCCTCTACGCCTTCCGCGAGCGGGAGGACCTGATGGACTGCTATGAGGCGGTCTCCGGGACGCGCATGCACGCGACCTACTACCGTCCCGGCGGCGTGTACCGCGACCTGCCGGCAGCGATGCCCCGGCACGCCCCCTCCAAGTTCAGGAACGCCAGGGAACTGGAGCGCCTCAATGCGAGTCGACAGGGCTCGCTGCTCGACTTCATCGAGGATTTCACCAACCGCTTCCCGGCCTGTGTCGACGAGTACGAGACCCTGCTGACCGATAACCGCATCTGGAAGCAGCGGACGGTGGGCATCGGCGTCGTCTCGCCGGAGCGCGCCCTGCAACTGGGCTTCACCGGGCCCATGCTGCGCGGCTCGGGGCTGGCCTGGGACCTGCGCAAGAAGCAGCCCTACGATGCCTATCGCCACATGGACTTCGACATCCCGGTGGGCGTCAACGGCGACTGCTACGACCGCTACCTGGTGCGCATCGAGGAACTGCGGCAGTCGAATCGCATCATCCGCCAGTGCGTCGAGTGGCTGCGCGCCAACCCGGGCCCCGTGATCCTGGCAGACCATAAGGTGAGCCCGCCGTCGCGCGAGGACATGAAGGGCGACATGGAGTCGCTGATCCATCACTTCAAGCTGTTCACCGAGGGTTACACGGTGCCGGCCGGCGAGACCTACGCCGCGGTCGAGGCGCCGAAGGGCGAGTTTGGCGTATGGCTGGTGTCGGACGGCGCCAACAAGCCCTATCGGCTCAAGTGCCGCGCCCCCGGTTTCGCCCACCTCGCCGCCATGGACGAGATGGTCGCCGGGCACATGCTGGCCGACGTCGTGGCCATCATCGGCACCATGGACATCGTGTTCGGGGAGATCGACCGTTGAGCGAGACGCTACCGGACGCGGGCGAGCTGCTCTCGGAGCACACCCGGCAGGAGATCGACCACTGGGTCGCCAAGTTCCCGGCCGATCGCAGGCGCTCGGCGGTCATCGCGGCGCTGCGTGCGGCACAACACCAGAACAACGGCTACCTGACCGCGGCACTGATGGATGCCGTCGCCGGGTACCTCGGGCTGCCGCCGATACAGGTCTACGAGGTCGCCACCTTCTATTCGATGTTCGAGACCAGGCCCGTCGGCAGGGTCCACGTGTCCGTCTGCACCAACATCAGCTGCATGCTCTGCGGCTCGGACAAGATTGTCGAGGCGGTCGAGCGGCACCTGGGCATCAAGGTGGGCGAAAGCACGCCCGACGGCAAGTTCTTCCTCAAGCGCGAGGAGGAATGCCTGGCCGCCTGCAACAACGCGCCGATGATGATGGTGGACCACGTCTATCACGAGAACCTCACGCCCGAGCTGGCGGTGAAGGTCCTGGACAGCGTGGACTGAGCCCATGACCTCTTACGAGCTGAACCAGCTGATCTTCGAGCCGCTGCAGTACGAGCGCAGCTGGACGCTCGAGACCTACCGCCGCATCGGCGGCTACCAGGCCTGGGAAAAGATCCTGCGCGAGAAGACGCCCCGCGAGGAGATCATCGAGGAGGTCAAGGCCTCCGGGCTGCGCGGACGCGGCGGCGCCGGGTTCCCGACCGGCTTGAAGTGGAGCTTCATGCCGCGCAACGCGCCGGGCCAGAAGTACGCCGTCTGCAATTCGGACGAGAGCGAGCCGGGCACCTGCCATGATCGCGACATCCTGCGCTACAACCCGCACGCGTTGATCGAGGGCATGGCCATCGGCGGCTACGCCATGGGTGCGACGGTCGGCTACAACTACATCCGCGGCGAGTTCCTGGCCGAGCCGGTGCCGCGCTTCGAAGCGGCGCTGCAGGAGGCCTACGCGGCCGGGCTGCTGGGGAAGAACCTGCAGGGATCCGGCATCGACTTCGACCTGTACAGCTTCGTCGGGGCCGGCGCCTACATCTGCGGCGAGGAGACGGCGCTGCTCGAGTCGCTTGAGGGCAAGCAGGGCAAGCCGCGCTTCAAGCCGCCATTTCCCGCGAACTTCGGCCTGTACGGCAAGCCGACGACCATCAACAACACCCAGAGCTATGCCAGCGTGCCGACCATCCTGCGCAAGGGCGCGAAGTGGTTCGCCGACCTCGGCACACCCAATGCCGGCGGGACCGTGATCTTCTCGGTCTCGGGACACGTCAACAAGCCCGGCAACTACGAGCTGCCGCTGGGCATTCCGTTCCGCGACCTGCTGGAAATCGCCGGCGGCGTCCGCGGCGGAAGGCTGCTCAAGGCGGTCATCCCGGGCGGCTCGTCGGTGCCTGTGCTGCCGGCCGGGCAGATCATGGATTGCCTGATGGACTATGACTCGCTGCGCAAGGCGGGCTCGGCCGTGGGCTCGGCCGCGGTGATCGTCATGGACGAGACGACCTGCATGGTCAGGGTGCTGGAGCGTATCTCGCGCTTCTACAAGGCCGAGTCCTGCGGCCAGTGCACGCCCTGCCGCGAAGGCACCGGGTGGATGAATCGCGTCGTTTGCAGGATCCTGGCCGGCGAGGGCCGGATGGAGGACCTCGACATGCTGGTGGGGATCGCCAACCAGATCGAGGGACACACGATCTGCGCGCTCGGCGACGCGGCCGCCTGGCCGGTGCAGAGCTTCGTGAAGCACTTCCGCCATGAATTCGAATACATGATCGCCAACAACGGCCGCAGCATCGTCGACGGCCCGCCGTCGCATGGCGGCCCGACGGCCATGGTCGACAGGACGATGTCCCGGGCATGAGCGACGATCTCGTCAATATCGAAGTGGATGGCAAGCCGCTGCAGGCGCGCAGGGGCCAGATGCTCATTCATGCCACGGATGCAGCCGGGATCTACGTGCCGCGCTTCTGCTACCACGACAAGCTGTCGGTGGCGGCGAACTGCCGCATGTGCCTGGTCGAGGTGGAAAAGGCACCCAAGCCGCTGCCGGCCTGCGCAACGCCGGTGACCGAGGGCATGAAGGCCTTCACGCGCTCGCCGCGCGCGATCGCCGCGCAGAAGGCGACGATGGAGTTCCTGCTGATCAACCACCCGCTCGACTGCCCGATCTGCGACCAGGGCGGCGAATGCGAGCTCCAGGACCTGGCGCAGGGGTTCGGCAGCTCGGTGTCCCGCTTCACCGAGCGCAAGCGCGTGGTCAAGGACAAGGACCTCGGGCCGCTGATCTCCACCGACATGACCCGCTGCATCCACTGCACCCGCTGCGTCCGTTTCACGGCGGAAATTGCCGGCATGCAGGAACTGGGCACGACGGGTCGCGGCGAGCACATGGAAATCGGCACCTGGATCGAGCGCAGCGTGGACCACGAGCTGTCCGGCAACGTCATCGACCTGTGCCCGGTGGGCGCGTTGAACTCGAAGCCGTTCCGTTTCCAGGGCCGCTCCTGGGAGATGACGGAGCACGAGCTGGTTCCGCCGCACGATGCGGTGGGCAGCAACGCCTACGGTCACGTGCTGCGCGGCAGGTTGCTGCGCGTGGTGCCGCGGCGCAACGAGGACGTCAACGAGACCTGGATCTCCGACCGCGACCGGTTCTCCTATGAAGGCATCTACTCACCGGACCGGCTCGAGACGCCGATGATGAAGGTGGACGGCGAGTGGCGCAGGGTCGACTGGGAGACGGCGCTCACGTCGACCGCGCAGGCGCTGCGCGACGCGGCGCTGGAGCGCGGCGCCGCTGAGATCGGTTTCCTGGGGGCCCCGACGGCCACCACCGAGGAGTTGTACCTGCTTAGCCGCGTGGCCCGCGGGCTCGGCACCAACAACGTCGACTCGCGTCTGCGCCAGGTGGATTTCCGCGACCAGGACGACGATGCGGCGATTCCGGGACTGGACATGCCGCTGGCCGACGTCGCGCGGCTCGACGCGCTGCTGATCGTCGGCAGCCATCTGCGGCACGAGGCGCCGCTGCTGGCCCACCGTGTCCGGCAGGCGGCGGTCGCCGGCGGCGCGGCGATCAGCCAGCTCAACGCCGAGGCTTATCCGCTGCTGTTCCCGCTCGAGGCGGAGCGCGTGGCGGCGCCCGGCCGCTGGCTGCCGGAACTCGCGGCGTTGCTCCAGGCCGCCGCGACGGCAACCGGCAGGTCGCTGCCGCCCGGCCTGGCCCCGCTGGTCGCGCAAGCGCAGCCCGACGAGGTCCATCGCGGGATCGTGGCTTCGCTGACCGGCGGAAAACGCAGCGCCATCCTGCTCGGCGGCCTGGCCCAGCGCCATGCGGCGTATGCGGACCTGCGCGCGGCGGCCGCGGCGCTGGCGGCCTTGACCGGCGCGACCCTGTCCGTGCTTCCGGACGGCGGCAACGCCGCGGGCGCGGCGGTGGCCGGGGCGGTGCCGCACCGGCAGGCCGGTGGCGGCGCCGTGCAGTCGCCGGGGCTGGACGCCGCCGCCATGCTGCGCAGGCCGCTGGCGGCCTGCGTGCTGTTCGGCGGCATCGAGCCGGGGGCCGACACGCCGGCGGCGGCTGGCACCGTGCTCGGCCAATGCGGTTTCGTCGCGGCCATGACGCCTTTCGCGACGGAGGCGATGAGGTCCTGGGCCAGCGTGCTGCTGCCGATCGGCACCTTTGCCGAGACTTCGGGCACCTTCGTCAACGCCGGCGGGCGCTGGCAGAGCTTTGCGGGCTGCATCAAGCCGCTGGGCGAGGCGCGGCCGGGCTGGAAGGTCCTGCGCGTGCTGGGCAACCTGCTGGCGCTGGACGGCTTCGAATACGACTCGTCCGAGCAGGTCCGTGACGAGCTGCGCCAGCTCGTCGCCGGGCCCCTCCCGGGCGTCCGGCTGCCGTCGCGGAATATCGGCCCGGCGGGCGAGGCGGCGCTGGCCGGCGTCCCGCTCTACGGTGTGGACGCGATCGTGCGTCGCGCACCGTCCCTGCAGAAGACCGCGCAGGCGCAACGGGCAGCCGCGGCCCGCCGCGGCGGGGGAGCCTGACTCCCATGGAGAAGCTGAATGGCATCTGGGCGGGCGTTCCCGGCGACCTGCAGTCGCTGATCCTGACCACGCTGGCGGTGATCGGCGTGATGCTCGCCGTGATCATGGCCGTGGCCTTCAGCACGCTGGCCGAGCGCAAGGTCATCGGC
>DATHZW010000109.1:0-3139 GCA_035458405.1 Steroidobacteraceae bacterium
ATCCGGGATGGGCAGGCAGAAGCGCGCGTCGGCGACGACGTAGTCCGCATAGCCGCCGTCGAGCTGGTAGCCGGTGAACTTTGCGGTGTCGCAGAGATTTTCCTGGCCCGCGCTGCAGAAGCCGCAATGGCCGCAGGCCCAGCCGAGCCAGGGGAGGCCGAGGCGAGTTCCCTTCTCCAGCGCGACGCCCGGGCCGCAGGCCGCCACCACAGCGACGACTTCGTGCCCTGGCACGATCGGGTGCCGGATGCCGGGCAGGTCGTCGTCCACCACGTGCAGGTCGGTGCGGCATACCGCGCAGGCCCGGACCTTCAGCAGGACCTGGCCCGGGCCGGGCTCGGGCGGGTCGCGCTCGCGTAGCATGAGCGGGGAGTGCGGGCCTTCCAGGACCATCGCGCGCATGCGGTGAGCATACGCGGGGCGCGCAGGGCTTGTCAGTGTCCGACGCGTCCAGCCAGCAGGGTGATCTCGCGCTCGAAGGCGCCGAGATCCTTCAGCACCTTCAGTCGGGCCGGCAGCCGGCGGGGGTCAGCGCCATGCAGCACCAGGCCACCCCCCCAGAGCTCGATCTGTGCGGGCAGGAATTCCGCAAGCCGGGCCAGCTCGTCCAGCGAGGCCGTGCCGTTTGTGCTGCTGACGACCGACAGCGCGAGGACATCCGCGCGAACGCGCGTCGCGTAGGTGACCAGGTCCTCCGCCGGCAGGTCGGCGCCGAGATAGTGACACCGGATGTTGCGGGACGCGGCGAGCAGCGCGCACATCAGGATACCGAGCTCATGACGTTCGCCCGCGGGGGTGGACAGCACCATCAGGGGACCGGTGGCGATCCGGCTATAGGTATCCAGGACGCTCGACAGCTGCTTGCGCACCGCGGAACTGACGATGCGCTCCTGTGCGATGGAGAACTGGCCGCGGTGCCAGCGCTCCCCCACCTCCACAAGCGCGGGCGTCAGCACGTCGATGACGACCCGGGACACGGGGAACAGCGCGAGGGCCATAGACAGCAGGCGGTCGCACTCCTCGGGGCGGTAGTCGGCGGCCGCGGCAATGATCTGGGCGCCAAGATCCTGCTGGGCCGGGCCGTCTGGCGAGCCCGGCGCTCCAGGCCCCAGGATCTGGTCGAGCTCGGCCTCACCGAGGCGCGCGAGTCGGCTGATGGGGTGGCCTTTGCCCGTCGCTTCCCGGAGCTTGCGCAGGCGGATGACGTCGTCCGGCTGGTACGCGCGGCGGCCGTTACCCTCACGGACGGGGGTGACGACCTGGTATCGCCGCTCCCAGGCGCGCAGCGTCTCGATGCTCAGTCCGGTGGCCTGGGACACGGCCTTGATCGAATACATCGCTGGCAACCCTCGTGGCCCCTTCCAGTCAACTGTACTGTATTTGTACGTCTTTATGCCATACAAATACCTGACTTCGACCCGTCGGGCAGGCAGGGTTCAAGCGGAATTCGACGAGTGGCCCCTGACTGGGCGGCCTGTTCTTCCGCAGGCCGCCGTATTCCTGTCCGCCGCGGACGAGGTTGCCGGGCACGAGGACCCTCGCAGCCCGGCCCTGGCCATGACCCAGCCGGGCCGCCGCTCCCTCAGCCGAACAGGGCCGAGAAGCGTTTCTCTCCGCGCGCCTGCGCCAGCAGCAGCTCCAGCAGGGCGTCAGCCGTCATCGGCTCGCCGAACAATCTTCCCTGGCCCAGGTGACAGCCCAGCTCACGCAGGTGGGCAAGCTGCCGGCTGGTCTCGATGCCCTCGGCCACGACCTCGAGTTCGAGGTTGCGGCCCATTTCGACGATGGTATGGATCAGGGTCGCGTCGTCGCGCGAGTCGGCCGCGTGCTGGACGAAGCTCTGGTCGATCTTGAGGGTGCCGACCGGGAATTGCTGCAGGGCGGCCAGCGACGAATAGCCGGTCCCGAAGTCGTCGATCGACAGGTGCACGCCCATGCCGCGCAGTTCGTCGAGCAGGCTCACCATGCGGCGCGAGTCCGTCATCAGCGTCGTCTCGGTGATCTCGAGCTCGAAGTTCACGGGTGAAACGTCGAAATCGCTGAAGACCGAGCGACAGCTGGGGATGAACTCCGCCTGCCGAAGCTGCTTCAGCGACAGGTTGATGGACACGCGGCCGGGTTGCGGCACATGGTCCTGCCAGCGACGATAGTCGCGACAGACGCGCTTCAGCACCCATTCGCCGATCTCGCTGATGAGATTCGATTCTTCCGCCAGGGGTATGAACTGTGCCGGTGGAATGTCCCCGTGGCCCGGCAGGCGCCAGCGCAGCAGCGCTTCCGCACCGACGACGCGCCCGTGATCCAGGTCGACCTTGGGCTGGTAGAGCATGACCAGCTCGTCACGCTCGATCGCGCGGCGAAGCTTGCTCTTCAGCATCAGCCGCTCGACCGCGACGGCGCTCATGTCCGGCGTGTAGAACGAGCAGCTGTTGCCGCCGTTCTGCTTGGAGTGGTACATCGCCGCGTCGGCGTCGCGGATCAGGTCGACGACGTTGTCGGCGTCCTGCGGGCAGAGCGCGATGCCGACGCTGGTCGTGATCATCATCTCCTGGTTGCCGATGTGAAACGGCCGGCTGAGCTGCTCCAGCAGCTCCCTGGCAAGCGTCGCCAGCATCGGGCGATTGTCCTCTGTGCGCGGCAGGTTCTCGACGAAAAGGCCGAATTCGTCGCCCGCGAGGCGGCCAAGCATGGTCTCGGCCGGTATCTGTGCGATCAGCCGCTCACTCAGGATCTCCAGGGTGCGGTCCCCCGCGGCGTGGCCGAAGGTGTCATTGATCTCCTTGAACTGGTCCAGGTCGAGGTACAACAGCGCGACCGCGCGGCCGGCCCGCCGGGCCCGCGCAATGGCCTGCTGCAGCGAGTGCTGGAACTGCATCCGGTTCGGCACCTTCGTCAGCGCGTCGTAGCGCGCCAGGTAGCGAATCCGGCGTTCGGCACGCTTGCGGTCGGTGATGTCGTGGGCGACGAAGACGCAGCCGCGCAGCTGGGGATCCTCTCCCGCCATCCTGGACCCGGACAGGGACACCGGGATGGTCTGGCCGGCACGCGTCGTGACAGTGAGCTCGCGCAGGCCGGTCGACGCAGCGGCCACGTCGAATGCGCCGCGATCCTGCTCCGCGACCAGCGCCGCAAGGGTCAT
>DATHZW010000110.1:0-3246 GCA_035458405.1 Steroidobacteraceae bacterium
AATCGCCCCGCGACTCGGCCGCGCGGACCTCATTTGCGACCTCGTGTCCACGGGCGGCACCCTGGCGGCAAACCGCCTGGTCGAAGTCGAGACCGTGATGGAAAGCCAGGCGGTGCTGATCCGCACCCCGGTCCCGGTCGCGGCCGAGAAACTCGACTGGATGACCAAGCTGCTCAAGCGCATCGACGGCGTGCAGCAGGTCAAGGAAAGCAAGTACATCATGCTGCATGCGCCGCGCTCCGCCCTGCCGCAGATTGCCGGCCTGCTGCCGGGAAGCGAGCACCCGACAATCATTCCGCTGGAGGGCACGGACGCCAAAGTCGCGGTGCACGCCGTCTGCCGCGAGACCGTCTTCTGGGAGACCCTCGAAAGCCTCAAGGCGGCGGGCGCCTCCGCCATCCTGGTCCTGCCCGTGGAGAAAATGCTGGCATGAGCGGCTCGACCCTGAAGATCCACGACTGGTCGCGCCTCGACGAGGCGGGCCGCAAGGAACTGTTGCGCCGGCCGGTGCAGCGGGACCAGGACGAAACCATGGCGGGCGCCCGAGCCATCGTCGCGCGCGTCAGGCACGGCGGCGACCGCGCGTTGCTGGACCTGACCGAGGAACACGACCACGTTCGCCTCGCCCGGATCCGCGTATCCAAGCAGGAGGTCGAGTCGGCAGCCACCGCGCTGTCCCCGAACGAGAAGCGCGCGATTGAAACGGCCATTGGCACAGTGCGGGCATTCCACGAGGCCCAGGTCCCGCGTCCCCTTCGCGTCGAGACGGCACCCGGTGTCGTGTGCGAGCGGATCACCGTGCCGTTGCAGGCGATCGGCATGTACGTCCCGGCGGGCACGGCCCCGCTGCCGTCCACGGCGCTGATGATCGGCGTGCCGGCGCAGATCGCCGGTTGCCGGCGGCGCGTCCTCTGCACGCCGCCGCGCCGCGACGGCATGGCAGACCCCGGAGTCCTCTACACGGCCCAGGCCTGCGGCGTCACCGACATCTTCAAGGTCGGCGGAGCCCAGGCCGTCGCCGCCATGGCCTATGGCACCGAGTCGGTGCCCAAGGTGGACAAGATATTCGGCCCCGGGAACGCCTGGGTAACCGCAGCCAAGCTCGCCGTGGCGATGGACCCGGACGGCGCCGCCTACGACATGCCCGCGGGTCCCTCCGAAGTGCTGGTGATCGCCGACCACGCGGCACATCCCGAGTTCGTCGCCGCCGACCTGCTGGCCCAGGCCGAGCACAGCGCCGACGCCCAGGTCCTGCTGGTGACGAATTCGCGCAACCTGGCCCACGCCGTCATCCATGAGATCGACCGCCAGCTGGCCCGGCTGTCGCGCGGCGACATCGTTCGTGCGGCGCTGGCCGGCAGCCGCATCATCCTGGTGAACGACCTGGAGACGGCGCTGGAGGTCTCCAACCTCTACGCGCCCGAGCACCTCATCATCGAGACCGAGCGGGCACGCGACTGGCTGGCGAGCGTCCGTCACGCGGGTTCCGTCTTCCTCGGGGCGTGGACCCCGGAATCGATGGGCGACTATTGCAGCGGCACCAATCACGTGTTGCCGACCTACGGCTACGCGCGGTCGTTCAGCGGCCTGTCGCTCGCGGATTTCACGCGCCAGATCACGGTGCAGGAACTGACTCCGGAAGGCCTCGCCGGCCTCGGCCCGGTGGCGCAGACCCTCGCCATGCTCGAAGGCCTCGACGCCCATGCCAACGCGGTCACGGTCCGGCTCGCTCACCTGCCCAGGGAGGACGAATGAGCGGCGTCCTCGACCTGGCGCGCCCGGAGATTGTCGCGTTGACGGCCTATTCGCCCGCGCGCTGGGACCCGTCGCTGGTGCGCCTGCACGCCAACGAGAACCCGTGGCGGAGCGCCGCCGACGCGACGCGCGCCGGCCTGAATCGCTATCCCGAGCCGCAGTCCTCCGCCCTGGCTTCCGGCCTCGCGAGCCTCTATGGCGTCGATCCCTCGCAGGTCACGGTGGCTCGCGGCAGCGACGAAGGCATCGACCTTCTGCTGCGCGCCTTTTGCGCGGCCGGTCGGCATGAGATCGTCATCTGCCCGCCGACCTTCGCGATGTACCGCTTTGCCGCGGCAGTCCAGGGAGCGGCGGTCGTTGAGGTGCCTTTGCGCGAGGCCGACGGCTTTTCGCTGGATGCCGAGGCCGTCATCGCCGCCTGTTCCCCGGCGACGAGGCTGGTCTTCCTGTGCTCGCCCAACAACCCCACCGGCAACCTGCTCGACCCGAAGGCCATCGAGCGGGTGGTGAGCGCACTGTCCGGGCGGGCCGTGGTCGTCGTGGACGAGGCCTACGTCGAGTTCTCCGCCGGCGGCAGCCTGGCCGGCCTGCTCCAGCACCGTCCCAACCTCGCGATCCTGCGAACCCTGTCCAAGGCCTTCGGAATGGCGGGTGCGCGCTGCGGCGCGGTGCTGGCCTCCAGGGAAATCACCGGGCTGCTGCGGCGAATCCTGCCTCCCTACGCCGTGACCGTGCAGACGATCGAGGCGGTGCTCGACGCGCTGGACCCCCAGCGCCTCGGGGAGTCGAGGCAGCAGGTCGCCCGGCTCGTATCGGAGCGCGATCGCCTGTCCATGCAACTCGCCAGGCTGCCCCTGGTGACCCGTGTCTGGCCAAGCGAAGCGAACTTCCTGCTGCTGCGAAGCCCGGATGCCGGACGCCTGCTGGAAGCCGGAATCCGCGGCGGCCTGCTGGTGCGGGACGTCCGCTCGCAGCCTGGCCTTGGCGACTGCCTGCGGGTTACCGTCGGTACCGCGGAGCAGAATGACCGGCTCGTTTCCAGCCTGGAGGCCGCATGAACGCCGCTCCAACCCTGTTCATCGACCGCGACGGAACCCTCATCGAGGAACCCGCGGACGAACAGGTCGATTCCTATCCCAAGCTACGCTTCATGCCGGGCGTCGTCCCTGCCCTGCTCGCCCTGCGCGACGCAGGATTCCGGCTGGTAATGATCACCAACCAGGACGGGCTTGGTACCGGCAGTTTCCCACGGGAAGACTTCGACGGGCCGCAGGAGCTGATGATGCAGGTGTTCGAGTCCCAGGGAATCTCCTTCGATGCGGTGCTGATCTGCCCGCATCTCCCGGCGGACAACTGCGACTGCAGAAAGCCGAAGACCACGCTGGTCGACGACTACCTGGCCCGTGCGCCCATGGACCGTTCGCGAAGCTATGTTCTCGGCGATCGCGAGACGGACCTTGCACTGGCCCGCAACCTCGGCATCACGGCCAT
>DATHZW010000111.1:0-8732 GCA_035458405.1 Steroidobacteraceae bacterium
AAATCAATTAAAACAATGGCTTATATGGATTGCTCTCAACGCCGCAGCGAATCGACCGCCCAGCGACCGGGGCCGAAAACGGCAAGCACAAGCAGCATGAAACCCCACAGGTAGTGCTGGCCCAGCGCGGCTTCGAAGCCCTCCCCCAGGAGAACGTGCGCGTAGGAGACGACTGCGACGACGTTCACGGCGAACAGGCCCGCCGCCGCGTAACGGCCCATGAAGCCGGCAATCAGCAGCGCCGGGAACACCAGCTCGCCGAAGGTGCCGGCCGCGGCGGCTGCCGCAGGGGGCAGGAGCGGCGTGTGGTACTCCTCCTGGAAAAGGAACAGCGTCGTCTCCCAGTCCGTCAGCTTGAGCCAGCCCGATTTCAGGAACTGCCAGGAAACATGAAGCCGGGTGGCCAGCAGCAACAGCGACGCGAACGGCAGCGTCGCGCTTTCGGCCAGGCGATTGGCCCTGCGCACGACGTCCATCACGTTTCCTGCTCCGGGGAGCGATGCAATACGTCCGCCACCAGCCCAGCCTCGAAGAGCAGGCCAAGGGCGCCGGCCACGGACTCGATCGGCAGGCCGGACAGGTCCAGCGCCTCGCCCAGAACCGTGCCTTGCCGCAAGCGTCGCGTGAAATCCAGCATCGTGGCGCTGACTTCGCGCAGCTCGAGGCCGGTTTCGCCGCAGCTCACCAGCACGCACTGCGGGCCTTTCGCAAGGTCGACTGGCTGGCCGTCGCCATCGGGCTGGTTCGCTCGCCAGACGTCCAGCACCGGGAAGGAGGAGGCGATGCAGCGCAACGAATCCTGGAGCCGCAGGCCCGCCCGACCGATCTCGTCCGCAGCCAGCCCAGAGAGCGCCTCGGCGCCGACGGGGCGCGACTGGGCCGCGACCAGCGCCGACTCGCAGGCCCATTCGAGCGCCGCAAGCTCCGCCAGCCATTCGTAGCCGGTGCCCGCCAGTGTGCCGGACAGGTACTCCGGGAAGTGCTCGCCTACCCAGTGCAGGTCGCCGCTGCGCGACGGGTGGCGCTGGCGGTAACCGCGCGCCAGCTGGCTGAAATATGCCTCGCCGACGCGTCGGCGCAGCACGGGGTAGCTGCGCTCGAGTGCGCCTTCGAACATGGCGCGTGAGTTGTGCCGATATATGCGCAGCCGTCCTGCCGGTGGCAGGCCGTCGTCGGCGACGTCGGCTGCGCTGGATTCCGTATCGCCACGCAGCGCGGCGGCAAAGCGGGCCTGGATCTCAGGCAGCGAGTGCACGGGCCGCCTCCAGCTGTCGTTGGGCCCGGTCCGCCTCGGCCACCAGGACCGACAGCTCCGGCAGGTTGGTGTCCCACTCGATCAGGGTGGGTACGCGGCCGAATCGCCGCAGCGCCAGCTCATAGAGCTTCCAGACGGGCTCGGGCACCTTCGAGCCGTGGTCGTCGAGCAGGATTTCCCGGCCATCGACCACCTGCCGGGCGTGGCCCGCCAGGTGAATTTCGCCGACGGCGCCGACGGGCAGGCCGTTGATGAAGGCGACCGCGTCGAGTCCGACGTTGACCGAATTGACGTAGGCGTTGTTGACGTCGAGCAGCAGGCCGCAGCCGGAGCGCTCGACGACGGCCGCGAGGAACTCCCACTCCGTCAGCCTCGAACACTTGTAGCTGAGGTAGCAGGACAGGTTCTCGATCAGGATCTGGCGGCCCAGCAGGTCCTGCGCCTGGGCGACACGGTCGGCCAGGTGTGCCGCGGACTCTTCCGTATAGGGCAGGGGAAGCAGGTCGTTGAAGTGCTCGCCGTCATGGCTGGCCCAGCAGGCGTGCTCGGAGACCAGCGACGGCGCGAAGCGCTCGATGGCGCGACGCAGCTTCGCGATGTGCGACCGGTCGAGGGGATCCGCGGAGCCCAGCCCCATGCCGACCCCGTGCAGGCTGAGCGGGTAAAGCTCCCGGGCCCGCTCGAGGTCGCGCACGTGCGGGCCGCCGTCGTGGAAGTAATTCTCGGTGTGGACCTCGATCCAGCCGACGCGCGGCCGCTCGCGCAGGAGCGCCTCGTGGTGTGCGGAGCGCAAGCCGATCCCGGCAGCTGCCGGGATCGGCCCGCTCGAGTTCGTTTCGGGGTCCGAACTCATCCGTCGCTCACATCTTCTTGGCGGGCTCGGTCTTGCCGCCCATCGTCTCGCACTGGCCCGCGGGGACGAACTTCCACTCTGTCGGGCTGTTGTCGACCTTGGACTGGCCGGCACAGGAGTGGCCATTGGCCGCGCAATCGTTCTGGCCGGCCTTGGCGATGCCGTAGCACTTTTCCTTGCCGGCCTTGTCGCCTGCGACGGCCGTCGCGGTCACGCCCATGCTGATCAGGCTGCCGACAGCCGCCGCCAGGGCCAGGTTCCTCATATTCATCATCGATGGTTCTCCGTTATGGATGGACTCAAGGGACTGCATCATACAGGCCTGACCGGGGGGTTCTCCCCGGCTTGGCGACCTGTACTGTAGTAGACCGCGCCGGCGCGGAAAATATTTCCGGATGGGGCAGCCAACCGGAATTGCGGGCGATCGCGCCGCTCCGGCCGAACTGCGACCGGGAAATGAAGCGGTTTTGCTCCCGCTCAGTTGAGGGCAGGATCGGCGATGTGCCCGTAGAACTGGTCGGGCAGCCATAGCGCGATCTGCGGGAACAGGATCACCAGCGTCAGCCCGAGGGTCATGATGAGGACGAACGGGATGATGGAGCGGTAGATGTCCATCAGGGAGATCTCGGGTGGGGCCATCGCGCGCATCAGGAACAGGTTGTAGCCGAACGGCGGCGTCATGTAGGCGATCTGGCAGGTGATCGTGTACAGCACGCCGTACCAGATCGGGTTGAAGCCGAGCGCGATGATCAGCGGCACGTAGAGCGGCGCCACGATGATGAGCATCGCGGTGTCGTCCAGGAACATGCCCATCAGGATGTAGGTGAGCTGCATCAGCACCAGCACCTGCCAGGGCTCCAGCCCCCACTTCTCGAGGAACAGCGCCTCGATCGCCCTGACCGCACCGAGGCCGTCGAAGACGGCCCCGAAGGCCAGCGCCGCCAGGATCACCCACATGAACATGCAGCTCACGGCCAGGGTCTTCTTCAGCGTGGCGGTCATGACCTCGCGCGTGATGCGGCCCTTGAACCATGCGGCCAGGGTCGCGGCCGCCGCGCCGGCCGCCGAGCTTTCCACGAGGCTGGTGACGCCCATCAGGAACAGGCCGGTCATCGAGAAGATGATCACCAGCGGCAGGATGCCGGCGCGCAGCAGGCGCATCTTGTCCACCCACGAGTACTGGTCGCGTTCCTCCTTGGCCAGCGGCGGCCCGAGGTGCGGCTGGAACTTGCAGCGGATGAGGATATATGCGACGAACAGCGCCGCGAGCAGCAGTCCGGGGAACACGCCCGCCAGCCACAGCTGGCCGACCGGCTGCCGGGCGATCATCCCGTACAGCACCAGCACCACGCTCGGCGGGATCATGATGCCGAGCGAGCTGCCCGCCTGGATGACGCCGGTCACCATGACCTTGTCGTAATTGCGTTTCAGCAGCTCGGGCAGCGCGACGCTGGCGCCGATGGCCATGCCGGCCACCGACAGGCCGTTCATCGCCGAGATCGCCACCATCAGCAGCACGGTGCCGACGGCGAGCCCACCCGGGAGCGGGCCGGCCCAGACATGGAACATCTTGTACAGGTCGCTGGCGATCCCCGACTCCGACAGCATGTAACCCATGTAGATGAACATGGGCAGTGTCAGCATCGGGTACCAGTTGAGCAGCGTGATCGTGGAGGCGAAGGGCATTTCCGCGCCGCCCTTGCCCCATAACGCGAGGGCGAACACGGTCGCGACGAAGCCGATGGCGCCGAACACCCGCTGGCCGGTGACCAGCATCAGCATCATCATGGCGAACATCAGCAGGGCGATCAGCTCGTAGTTCACGCGATCTCCCTCCCCATGAACCGCGCGAGGTCCTTGAAGAAGAACGAGAACGCCTGCAGCAGCATGAGCGCTATGCCGACGGTCATGACCATCTTGATGGGCCACATCAGCGGGGCCCAGGCGGAGTAATTGGTCTGGCCGTACTTGAGCGCGTAGGCCGTGCTCGACCAGCCGCCGTAGATCATGTAGATCAGGTAGAAGACGATGCAGAGCGCCGTGAGCGAATCCCAGAACGCGCGCGTGCGCGGCTGCCACCGGTCATAGAACACGTCCATGCGGACGTGCGCCTCCAGCTGCATCGAGTAGCCGCCACCGAGCAGGTAGTAGGCGGCCATCAGGAACTGGGCCATCTCGATGATCCACAGGAAGGAGGCGTTGAAGACGTAGCGCGAGATGGAGCCGAACAGCAGCACGCCCATCATCACGAAGATCATGAACAGCATGACCGTGCCGACACCCTTGTTCAGGGCGTCGACGTAGCGCACGTAGGCCCGGATGGGCCATGGCATCTTGCTGACGGTCGAGTTCACCTGCCGCTCAGACCCCGCTTTTTCCTCGCACCACCCCAGCCGCACGGCCGGCGCCGGTGCCGGAGATTACCGCCAATGTGAAGGATACCGCCAACACGAAGGGTCCTTCCCCGGCGTTCCCGTGAACGACCGGGGAAGGACCGGACGACGTGCCCCTCAAGGCCCGACCGGATCAGGAATAGCGGTACGGAGGGCCCGCCTTCTTCATCAGGTCGTTGTAGTCCTTGAAGATCTGGATCACGCGCGCACAGCGCGGGCTGGTCGTGGCGATCTCGTCCCAGAACTTCAGCGCCTCGGCCTCGACCGTCGCCCACTCCTCGGCGGGGATGGTCGTCAGCTTCATCTTCTCGCCCTTGACGCGCAGGTGCGCCTCGCCGCCCCAGTACCAGTACTGGCGGTAGTAGTGCGAGCTGTCCATGCACAGCTTGAACAGCGTCTGCAGGTGCTCGGGGACCTTGTTCCACGCTTCGGTGTTGGCGAAGTAGGAACCGATCCACGCGCCGGAGATGTTGTTGGTGAGGAAGTAGTTGGTGACGTCCGCCCAGCCGACGGTGTAGTCCTCGGTGATGCCGGACCAGGCGATGCCGTCGAGCTCGCCGGTCTGCACCGCGACCTCGACGTCGCCCCAGGGCAGCGTGACCGGCACGACGCCGAAGCGCGACAGGAACTTGCCGGCCGTCGGGAACGTGAACACCCGCAGGCCCTTCAGGTCGGCGAGGCGGTTGATCGGCTTCACCGTGTTGAAATGGCACGGGTCCCAGGAGCCCGAGCTCAGCCAGGTCACGCCCTCGACCTCGTTGTAGGCTTCCTGCCAGATCTCGTTGAGCCCATAGCGGCTGAACAGCGCCGGGACGTCCAGGCTGTAGCGCGTCGCGAACGGGAAGTAGCCACCGAACACCGCGACGTCGACCGGTGCGGCGATGGAATCGTCGTCGCTCTGCACCGCGTCGATGGTGCCGGCCTGCATTGCGCGGAACAGCTCACCGGTGGGAACCAGCTGGTCGGCGAAATACAGCTCGATGACCATCTCGCCGTTGGCGGCCTTGTTGAAGGCCTCGATGGAGGGCTTGATGACGTGCTCGGCCAGGGCCGGTCCCGCGTAGGTCTGGAGGCGCCACTTGATGGCGGTCTTCTTGGCGGTCGACACGGCGGGGGCGCCCACCTCGCCTTCCTTCTTGGCGCAGGCGGCCAGCAGTCCCGTGGATGTTGCGGCGGCGGTCAGCGCCGCGCCCTTCAGGAATGATCTTCGCTCCATCTCGCTCTCCTTACTTATAGGTATCGGGTCATCTTGATCGCATCCCAGGCATTCGGGAAATTATCAGAAGCGGACCCGTCGTCACTATTCGGGAAGGTCGCGGTGCAACACCCGGCCGGAACATCGTCCCGCCTCCTGCAGCCGCACTGGACCCCCGTGGAGCCCGCTCGTCTTCAGTGGGTGATCTCTACTCTGGGTGCAGCAGGATCTCCTCCCTCGTGACAGGATTCCCCAATTCTCACACCTGATTCTTAGCCATAGCATACGACTAAAGTCAAACAAGATTGCCGGGCGCGGGGCGCCGGCAGGCCGAATTCGGCTAGAGTTGGGGCATCGATGGCCAGGGTGCGTTCGTCCAATGCCTCGCGTAGCGGTCGGCGGTTTTCAGCACGAAACCAACACCTTCGCCGCGCTTCCCGCGACGCTGGCAGACTTCGAGACGCCCGATGCCTGGCCCGGCCTGGTGCGGGGCGCCGAGGTTCTGGACGCAGTCCAGGGCATCAACCTGCCGGCTGCCGGCTTCATCGACGAGGCCCGTGCTGCCGGTTGCCGGCTGCTTCCGCTCGCGTGGTGTGCGGCCCAGCCCTCGGGGCGGGTCACCCGCGATGCCTTCGAGACGGTCTGCGGGATCCTGCTCGAGGGCCTGGCCGCGCAGTCCTCGCTGGACGCCGTCTACCTGGACCTGCACGGGGCGATGGTGGCGGAGCACGTCGACGACGCGGACGGCGAGCTGCTCGAGCGCGTGCGGCAACGGGTCGGGCCCGACGTGCGGATCGTCGCGAGCCTCGACTTCCACGCCAACGTGTCGCCGCGCATGGTCGAGATCGCCGACGCACTGGTCGGCTACCGGACCTATCCCCATGTGGACATGGCCGAGACGGGCGCGCGCGCCTTCCGCCTGCTGCACGAGGTGCTGGAGCGGCCGTTGACCGCAAAGCTGCACAGGGCGCTGCCGTTTCTCATCCCGCTGACCTCGCAGTGCACGCTGCTGGAGCCAATGCGGTCTCTGATGGAGCGGATCGACGGCGCCGGCCCTGCCGGCGTGGCGTCGCTCGGCTTCTTCCCGGGGTTCCCGGCCGCGGACGTGGCCGAATGCGGGCCCAGCGTCACCGGTTTCGGCCGCGATGCGCAGGCCCTCTTGCGGGACGTGGAAGCCTTGTACGCCGACGTGCTGGCGCAGGAGGCGGCGTTCCGGCTGGAAATCTCCAGCGTCGGTGAGGCTGTCGAACAGGCGCGGCTGCACGCCTCGCGTCCCGGGAGGCCGCTGATCCTCGCGGACACGCAGGACAACCCGGGCGCGGGCGGCAACGCCGACACGACCACCCTGCTCAAGGCGCTGGCGGCCGCGGACATCCCCGGCACGCTGGCCGGCGTGATCTGGGACCCGGACGCCGCGGCGCGGGCCCACGCGGCAGGCGAGGGCGCCCGGATCGAACTTGCGCTGGGCGCGCGTACCGGGTTTCCCGGCGAGACTCCGCTGGTGGCCCGCTACCGGGTCGACCGGCTCGGCGACGGGCGCTTCACCGGGACGGGACCGTTCTATCGCGGCGGACGCTTCGAGCTCGGGCCGATGGCGCTGCTCTCGCTGGGCAACGTCAGGATCGTGGTCGCGTCGCGCAAGCAGCAGGCGGCCGACCAGGCGATGTTCCGGCACGTCGGCGTCGAACCGGCCGGGGCGAGCGTGCTGGCGCTCAAAAGCTCGGTGCATTTCCGCGCCGATTTCGGTCCGATGGCCGCCCGCGTGCTGCTGGTCGAGGCGCCCGGGCCGAACCCGGCCGACCCCGCCCGCCTGCCGTTCACCCGCCTCCGGCCAGGCGTGCGGCTGCGTCCGGGCCCGGGCTGAGCGCGTCCCGGGCCAGGGGACCTGCGGGCCGGCGGGACGATCCGCCTGCGGTAGCTGCGTACGCGGGCTGCCGTGGGCGCAAGGCGATAATGCGTGCTTCGCACCGGGAGGCCGGGGCGAAGCGCCTTTCACCAGGGGGTTGAAATGGAACCGAGAAACGTGCGCAGCGCGGCCGATGCGCGGATGATCATCGCGGAACGCGGGCTCGACCACGTGAAGGTCGGCGCCTTCGACATCGACGGCATCCTGCGCGGCAAGTACATCTCCGCCAAGAAGTTCGAGTCGGCGCTCGAAGGCGGCTTCGGGTTCTGCGACGTCGTCCTGGGCTGGGACAGCAAGGACCAGCTCTACGACAACGTCCGCTTTACCGGCTGGCACACGGGCTACCCCGATGCGAACGTACGGATCCTGCCCGAGTCCTGCCGCGCCCTGCCCTGGGAGGAGCCGACGCTGTTCTTCCTGGGCGAATTCGTCGGCGAGGCCGAGAAGATCTGCCCGCGGGGCCTGTTGCGCCGGGTCCTCGACCGCGGCCGCCGCATGGGCTACGAGCTGTTCGCGGGCCTCGAGTACGAGTTCTTCGTCTTCGACGAGACGCCCGACTCGGTGCGCGCCAAGCATTACAAGGACCTGAAGCCCATCGCGCCCGACTACTTCGGCTATTCGGTCATTCGCAACAGCGTCTGGAGCGACCTGTACCGCGAGCTGCTCGACAGCTGCGAGAAGATGGACCTGCCGATCGAGGGGCTGCACGAGGAGACCGGCCCGGGGGTCATGGAGGCGGCTCTCGCCGCCGACGAAGGGCTGGCCATGGCCGACAAAGGCGCCCTGTTCAAGACCTTCGCCAAGATCATCGCGCAGCGTCGCGGATTGATGGCGACCTTCATGGCCAAGTGGTCGAAGGACTGGCCCGGCCAGAGCGGCCACATCCACATGTCCCTGCGCGACACCTCCGGCAAGCCCGTGTTCCACGACGCCTCGAAGCCGCACGGCATGAGCGACGTCATGCGCTGGTTCCTCGGCGGGCAGCAGCGGCTGATGCCGGAACTGCTGGCCATGATCGCGCCGACGGTCAATTCCTATACGCGGCTGATCCCGGGATTCTGGGCGCCGACCGACTCGACCTGGTCGGTGGACAACAGGACGACCGCGCTGCGCGTCATCGAGGGCAGCGC
>DATHZW010000112.1:0-3719 GCA_035458405.1 Steroidobacteraceae bacterium
GATCTTCGTGATCGGGAAGGCGAGCTGACGACGACCCCAGTCCTCGAGTCGGTGAACCTGTCCGCCGCCAGCGGTAATCATGCCGCTGTAGCGCTCGATCATGGCGGGGACTTGTTCGGACTGATCCGGATGGACGAGAAATACGATCTCGTAATGACGCATCTTTGTTACCTCCTCATGGGTTTGCCTCCCGCGAGACGCAACGCGGTGAGGCAAGGAGAAAACGCGCCCGCCGGGCGCGCGAAAGGGTGCGTAAGGTATCGGAATTCCTGGCTTTCCGCAACTGTGTCGCTGCCGGGCCGGGGTCAGGCTCCGCATCCAATGCCGAACGACCGAACGAACGCTTTGCCAGCGATGCCTGACCCCGTGAGCGAGATTCCGGCTCTCCGAACGAGCGAGGGTGAACCACTCCGGCAGGCGACCGCGCCCCGGAGTCAGGCGCGGCGCCATACAGCGCGGTCCAGGGAGGGGTGGTCCCCGAGTGAGCGAGTTGCGGATTTCCGAGCGAACGAGGGCTGACCACCCCGACAGGCGACCGCGCCTGGCATTGCCTGACGAGGCCACCCGGCGCGACCGTCGGTCGGCCGGTCACCGCTCCGCTCGCTCGGCTCCGCTGTGCTCCGCGAGCCAAACTCGCTCGCTACGGGAACCGGCCTCGCTCGGCCGCGCCGGTTACCACTGTGCTCCAATCGACGTGGCGAGCGGGCACAGGCTGGCCCGGAGGTGCCAGACACCGTCAGCGGCGTTGGCGCAGGGCCTCGTAGAGGACGATGCCGGTGGCGACCGAGACGTTGAGCGACTCCACGACGCCGCGCATGGGCAAGCGCACCGAGAAATCGCAGCCCTCGCGCGTCAGGCGGCGCATGCCTGCGCCCTCCGCGCCCATGACAATGGCCAGCGGACCCTTCAGGTCCGCCTCGTAGAGGTCCTTCCCGGCCTCCCCTTCGGTCCCGACGATCCACACGCCGAGTTCCTTCAGGCGCTTCAGCGTTCGGGCGAGGTTGGTCACCTGGACGAAGGGCACGGTCTCCGCAGCGCCGGCCGCCACCTTGCGCACCACCGGCGTCAGGCCCGCCGCCCGGTCCTTCGGCGCAATCACCGCGCTGACCCCGGCGGCATCGGCGCAGCGCAGGCAGGCGCCGAGATTGTGCGGGTCCTGGACCCCGTCCAGCACCAGCAGCAGGACATCCCCGCCGGCAGCGAGCACGAGCTCCTCCAGGTCGTCCTCCGTCTGCGGCGGTGAAGGCTCCACCTCCGCCACGACCCCCTGGTGGACGCCCTCGCCTGTCATGCGCTCCAGCTCGGCCGTGGGCCGGGCCCCGACCCGTACCCGCCGTTCCAGGGCCAGCGCCCGAAGCCCGGTCGCGCGGGCGTCCTCGCGGCCCTGCTGCAACCAGAGCTGGCGCACGCGCTCCGGATGCCGCTCCAGCAGCACCCGGACGGCATGCAGACCGTAGACGACGGCCGTGTCGCTCACTTCCGCCTGGCCTTGCGCTGGCGTTTCCGCGGGTG
The DNA here is from genome assembly GCA_035458405.1 of Steroidobacteraceae bacterium. GTDB lineage: Bacteria > Pseudomonadota > Gammaproteobacteria > Steroidobacterales > Steroidobacteraceae > SG8-30. Next base: position 1,513 of record DATHZW010000112.1, read on the forward strand.
AAAGGCGGCGCCGAGCTTCTCGATCAACTCGAAGTCGATCTTGCGATCGGCGGGATCCACGCGCACCAGCCGCACCCGCAATTCGTCGCCGATACCATAGCGCTGGCCGCTGCGCTCGCCGACCAGCATGCGATCTGCCTCATGGAAGCGGAAGTAGTCGCGAGGCAGTGAGGTGACGTGAACCAGGCCGTCGACCTGCCACTCCTTGAGCTGGACGAAGACCCCGAAATCCGTCACGCCGGTAGCGACCGCGTCGAACTCCTGTCCCACCCGGTCCTTCATGAACTCGCACTTCAGGAACGCGACAACGGACCGCGCCGCCTCGTCGGCCTTGCGCTCTCGCAGCGAGCACTCCTGGCCCAGGGTCTCCATTTCCTGGGCGGAATGCTCGAAGTCGACCGCGGTGCCGCCGCCGATCGCGTGGCGGATGGCGCGGTGCACGAGCAGGTCCGGGTACCGGCGAATCGGCGACGTGAAGTGCACGTACTCGCTGAGCGCCAGGCCGAAATGGCCGATGTTGAGCGGCTGATACAGGGCCTGTGGCAGCGAACGGATGATCGCGTTTTCCAGTACGGCCGCATCCGGGCGATCCACCACCTGCTGAAGGACCTTCTGCAGGCGGGCGGGCTCGAGTTCCTGGCCGGTCTCGAGGTGGACGCCGCGCATCGCCAGGAACCGCTTGAGGTCCGCGATTCGCTCCTCCTCGGGTACGCCGTGGATGCGGAACAGGGCCGGCATCTTGTGCTTCTTGAGGAATTTCGCCGCCTCGACGTTGGCCGCGATCATGCATTCCTCGATCAGCCGGTGCGCGTCGTTGCGCGGGAAGGCCCGGATGTCCGTGACCTGGCCGCCCTCGTCGACGAGCACCTTGACCTCCGGCGCCTCGAAATCCAGCGCGCCCCGGGCTTCGCGGTGGCGACGCAGTGCGCGGTAGACCTCGTGCAGCGTTTCGAGAACGGGCAGCGCGGGGGCAAGCTCGCGGCGCATGGCGTCGTCGCCCCCGACCAGGGCGGCCGCGACGCGCGTGTAGGTCAGCCTCGCGGCGGAACGCATGAGGCCTGGATAGAAGCGGGTGCGCGTCACCTTGCCCTCGCTGGCGACATGCATGTCGCAGACCATGCAGAGCCGTTCCACCTCGGGCATCAGCGAACACAGGTGGTTGGAAAGTTGCTCGGGCAGCATCGGGATGACGCGGCCGGGGAAATAGACCGACGTCGCCCGTTCACGCGCTTCGCCGTCGAGCGCGGAGCCCGGCTCGACGTAATGGCTCACGTCCGCGATCGCGACCAGCAGGCGGAAGCCGCTGCGCGTGGCTTCGGCATAGACGGCGTCGTCGAAATCGCGGGCATCCTCGCCGTCAATCGTGACCAGCGGCAGCTTGCGCAGGTCGACGCGCCCGGCCTCGGTGGTGGCCGGGACCGCCTTGCCGAAACGCCGCGCCTCGCGGATCGCGGCCGGCGGGAATTCCTGCGACAGGCCGTGCGAGGCGATGGCCAGCTCGATCGCGGTGCCGGCGGCCCCTGCCTCCGGCAGGATCCGCGTCACGCGGCCGACCGGGTCCGCGTGGGCGGTCGGCGGCTCCACGATTTCCGCGACGACGAGATCCCCCGACTTCGCTCCGCCGCGCGCGTCCGCCGGGACCACGATCCGGTGGCTGATCCTGCGGTTGTCCGGCTCGATGAAGCCCACGCCCGACTCGAAGGTAAAGCGGCCGGCGACTTCCCGGGTGCGCCGCTCGAGCACCTCGACCAGCGCGCCTTCCTTGCGGCCGCGCGGGTCCTCGCCGGTGACCCGGACCGCGATGCGATCGCCGTGCATGACCTGGCGCATCTGCCGGTAGGCCAGGAAGACGTCGTCCCCACCGCCCTCCGGCCGCAGGAAGCCGAAGCCGTCCTTGTGACCGCTGACGATGCCGACCACCAGCTGCAGGCGGTCCAGCAGGCAATACTCGTCGGCACGGTTCAGCAACAACTGGCCGTCGCGGACCATCGCGCCAAGGCGCTTGGTGAGCGCCTGCCTGACGGCCCGGTCCTTGACCCCGAGGCGTTCACAGACGCCACCGAAGCCGAGCGGCTGGCCCGCCTCGGCGAGCGCCTGGAGGATGAATTCCCGGCTCGGGATGGGGTGTTCGTAGCGGCCCGACTCCTCGCGGAAACGAGGATCCCGATCCTGCCAGCTTGAACGCTTTTTCATTTGAATTCCTGATT
>DATHZW010000113.1:0-2876 GCA_035458405.1 Steroidobacteraceae bacterium
CGGGCCGGGCGAGACCGACGGTGCCGCGCGACTTCGCGACGAGGCTCGCCGGCGGATCCTCGAGAGGCTGGATGAGCCGGACCTGCTGGCGGATAGCGGATAGCGGATGGCGGATAGTGAGTAGTGAGTCGTAATGCCGGCACAGCCTTCTTACAACTCACTACTCACGACTCACCGCTCACAATATTCTGACTATCCGCCATCCGCTATCCGCTATCCGCTATCCGCCATCAGGTCCGGCTCATCCAGCCTCTCGAGGATCCGCCGGCGAGCCTCGTCGCGAAGTCGCGCGGCACCGTCGGTCTCGCCCGGCCCGGGCGGCTGCAGCGGCTCGAGGAATTCCACCACCAGCGGCGTGCGGCGCGGCAGCCACGCACCGGAGGGCAACACCTGTCGCGCGCCATGGATGACCACCGGCACGACCGGCAGCCCGGCCTTCGCGGCCGTGACGAAGGCGCCGCTGTGGAAGCGGGCCAGGCCCGGCCTCGCCTTGAAGGTACCTTCGGGAAAGAACGCGACCGAGCCGCCGCTGAAGGCCGCTTTCAGGATGCGCCGCGCGTCCTTCGAGCCTTCCGCCTTGTTGTGCCGGTCCACCAGCTCGTGGCCGAGCCGGCCGAGCAGCCAGCCGGCCAGCGGGATGCCGCCGATTTCCTTCTTGATGACGAAGCCGAATCGCGACGGCAGCGCCGCGTACAGCAGCGGCCCGTCGACGTAGCTGGCGTGGTTGGCGACCACGACGCTCTGCGTTTCCGGCAGCCGCTCGGCGCCACGCACGCTGTACGGCAGCCCGGCGAGCGGAAACAGGATCTTCGCCAGGCTGCGGGAGCCGTCACGGCGCAGCTTGACCGTTGGCAGCAGGATCGCGCAGAGGACGGCGAGCGTCAGCAGCGTGAGGAAGAGCAGGCCGACGTAGAGTGCCCAGGCGATGTGCAGCGCGCGACGAAGCATCAGCAGCACTTGGCCATAATCTGTGAACTGGTTCCGGTTATGTTAATGCCGATCGCCAATTGTGAGCGTCGTCACGTCTGTCGAGGGAGGGCGAACCCATACTGCGGCTGCATTCTGTAGCAAGGGCGGCATCGGCGCCACCGGCGGCGCGATCCGCGGCAACGACACAAGGGCAGCCCAGGGCATGAGCTCAGCCATGAAATCTTCAACCTCCGTCAGGGCCGTAACACTGGCCGCGGCCGAAGCCGCGGAAGATGCGGCGGATCCCTCGATCGGACGTTTTCTCGACGCGGTCTGGATGGAGCGGGGCCTGTCGCCCAACACCCTGGCCGCCTATCGTGCGGACCTGACGGCGCTGGGCCGCTGGCTCGCGTCGCGAGGCACCTCGATCACGAAAACAACGCGCAACGACCTGCTGGGATTCATCGCCTGGCGGGTCGAGACCGGCGCGCGGCCGCGCAGCACGGCGCGGCAGCTTTCCAGTTTCCGCCGGTTCTTCCGCTACCTCGTCCGCGAGGGGCAGCTCAAGGAAGACCCCACGGCACAGATCGCCATGCCGAAGATCGGCCGGTCGCTGCCCAAGTCCCTGAGCGAGGCCGAAGTCGAATCCCTGCTGTCCGCGCCCGCGGTTTCCGACCCGCTGGGGCACCGCGACCGGGCCATGCTCGAGGTCCTGTACGCGACGGGCCTGCGGGTGTCCGAACTGGTCAGCCTGCAGCAGAACCAGGTCAACCTGAACCAGGGCGTCATCCGCATCCTGGGCAAGGGCAACCGCGAGCGCCTGATTCCGCTGGGCGAGGAAGCCGTGCGCTGGGTGGCCGACTTCATGGCAGGCCCGCGTGGCGAGATCCTGCTGGACCGCCAGACCGACTACCTCTTCCCCACCCGTCGCGGCGACCGCATGACGCGCCAGGCCTTCTGGCACATCATCAAGCGCTACGCGGCCCGGGCCGAGATCGCCAAGGACCTGTCGCCGCACACGCTGCGGCACGCCTTCGCCACGCACCTGCTGAACCACGGCGCCGACCTGCGGGTCGTGCAGATGCTGCTTGGCCACAGCGACCTGTCGACGACGCAGATCTACACCCACGTGGCTCGCGAGCGCATGAAAGACCTGCATTCGCAGCACCATCCCCGCGGCTGAACCGGCCTCTGCTAGACTTCGGCGCCCGCGGCTGAACTGTCCGGCCGCGGCGCTGTCTCACGGTCATGCGAGTCCAGAGGTCATCCACGATGCGTTTCCTGTCGCTTGCCGCAACAGCGGTCTTCGGCGCGGCCCTGATTGCGGCGGCCGCCACGGGCGCCGAGACGGCCAAGACCGACATTCGGGCAAAGATTGCCGAACGTCTCGACGTCAAGCCGGAGGACGTCAAGCCCGCACCGGTCCCGGGGCTGTACGAGGTCGTCTCCGGTACGGAGATCGGCTACGTGTCCGAGGACGGCCGCTTCTACATCGACGGCGATGTCTACGACCTGGAGTCCCGCGCCAACCTGACCGAAAGCAAGCGCACCGCCAGTCGCGCGTCCCTCCTGAAGACGGTACGCGACCAGGACACCATCATTTTCGCCTCCAGGGACTACAAGTACACCATCGACGTCTTCACGGACGTGGACTGCACCTACTGCCGCAAGCTGCACTCGGACATGCCCGAGCTCAACCGGCTGGGCGTGCGCGTCCGCTACTTCATGTTCCCGCGAGGCGGTCCGGGCAGCCCGTCCTGGAAGAGGGCGGAAGCGGTGATGTGCAGCGCCGACCGCAACGACGCGCTGACCCGCGCCAAGCGCGGCGAGCAGGTCACGGCGAACGCCTGTGCCAGCCCGGTCAGCAAGCAGTATGAGCTCGGCCGCGACCTGGGCATCCGCGGGACGCCGGGTATGTTCACGGAAGGTGGCGACTACATTGCCGGCTACATGCCGCCGGCACGGCT
>DATHZW010000114.1:0-2306 GCA_035458405.1 Steroidobacteraceae bacterium
GTCGAGGAAGTCCAGGCGGCCATCGACGAGCTCGACTGGGTCGAGTTTTCGGCCCGGACGAACCGGATGCAGCAGATGCAGGAATCCCGGCACGGACCGGCCTACGGCCGCGGTCCGCTGGCGCGCATCGTCCTGACCCACAACGGCGACAAGGTCGACGAACGGGAGTTGCGACCCGGCCGCCTGATCATCGGGCGCACGTCCGAGAACGACCTGCAGATCGACAGCAAGTTCATCAGCCGGCACCACTGCCAGATCGTCACCACCCCGGACGGCAGCACCCTCGAGGACCTGAACAGCACCAACGGCGTCTACGTAAAGTCCAAGCGGGTTCGCCGGCATCACCTGAACGACGGCGACATCGTCGTCCTCGGCCGGCACGAAATCATGTATCTCGACGAGCGCCCCGGGAAGCCGCGCTGGCAAGGCATCTGGCGAAGCCGAACACCCGAGGACGACGGCGAAGCAGACGCCTGATCGTCCCGCTCAGTCCTCGTCGTCGAGGGCCGCGCCATAGCGGCGCTTCTGGATGCGGTAGTCGCGGCGCTTCAGCACCAGCACCAGCCCGCAGACGATGGCCAGCAGGCCGAAACCCATGATCAGGTCCGCCCAGGGCGATGCCTGCCAGTAGTACGAAAACACCACCGCGCCTGCGCCGAGGCCCATGTAGGCATAGGGCAGGGATTCATAAACAGGCCTGGATAGTCTCAATTCGTCGCCCTCCCCCGGCGCCTAGGCGGTGCCACCCACAGTGAGCCCGTCGATCCTGAGTGTCGGCTGCCCGACGCCGACCGGAACCGTCTGGCCTTCCTTGCCGCAGGTGCCCACGCCGTTGTCGAGCTCCAGGTCGTTGCCGACCATGCTCACGCGCATCAGCACGTCGGGACCGTTGCCGATCAGCGTGGCCCCCTTCACCGCGGCGCCTATCCTGCCGTTCTCGATCAGGTAGGCCTCGCTCGCCGAGAACACGAACTTCCCGGAGGTGATGTCCACCTGGCCGCCGCCGAAATTGACGGCGTAGAGACCGCGAGCGACCGAGCGAATGATCTCCTGCGGATCGTGCGGACCCGCCAGCATGTAGGTATTGGTCATCCTCGGCAGCGTCGTGTGGGCAAACGACTCCCGCCTGCCGTTGCCCGTCGGCCGGTTGCCGCTCAGCTTCGCGTTCAGCTTGTCCTGCAGGTAGCCTCGCAGCACGCCGTTCTCGATCAGCATCGTGCACTGCGTGGGCGTGCCCTCGTCATCGACGTTTAGCGATCCGCGGCGGCCGGGCAGCGTGCCGTCGTCGACGACGGTGCACAGCGGCGAGGCGACCTTCTGCCCGACCCGTCCCGAGAATGCCGAAGTGCCCTTGCGGTTGAAATCGCCCTCCAGGCCATGCCCGATGGCCTCGTGCAGCAGCACGCCCGGCAAGCCCGGCCCGAGCACCACCGTCATGTTGCCGGCCGGCGCGGGTATGGCGTCCAGGTTGACCAGCGCCTGTCGCACTGCCTCGCGCGCCAGCTCGAGCGGCTTGTCGTCGGCCAGCAGCCCGGCCAGGTCGTAGCGACCGCCCGCGCCTGCATAGGCTTGCTCACGGCGCCCGCCCTGCTCGACGATGACCGAGACATTCATCCGCACCAGCGGGCGGACGTCGGCTGCGAGCGTGCCGTCGGTCGAGGCGACCAGGATGACCTCGTGCACCGCGGCCAGGCCGGCGATCACCTGCTCGACGCGAGGATCCATCCGCCGGGTCTCGCGGTCGATGCGCTCCAGCAGCGCCACCTTGTCGGTGTCCGGCATCGAGTCGATGGGGTCGATCGGCAGGTACAGGCGATGCGGTGCCACCTGTTTCCAGGCCTGTGTCCGACCGTCGCTGCCGATGCGCGCGATCGCCCTGGCCGCACGCGCAGCCTCCAGCAAGGCCTCAGGAACGATCTCGTCGGAGTAGGCAAAGCCGGTGCGCTCGCCGGCCAGGGCGCGCACCCCGACGCCGCTCTCTATGCTGTGGGAGCCGGACTTGACGATGCCGTCCTCGAGACCCCAGTGCTCCTCGCGCGATACCTGAAAATAGAGATCGCCGCCGTCGATCGACGCGCCGAGCAGCGTTCCCAGCGCCCGCTCCATGCCGGCGTCGTCGAGTCCCGCCGGACGCAGGATCGCCTCCCGCGCCACGCCCAGCGGATCAATGACGGACAGATCCCGGCCCTGGTTCATCGTCACTCCAGCACCCGATGTGAGAGCGAGGGAAATCGCTCGCGTTTTTCCGCCTGCCCCGCCCGCTCCAGCTCGGCGATCACGATCCCCGTGCCCCGCGGGCGTCGCCG
>DATHZW010000115.1:0-4665 GCA_035458405.1 Steroidobacteraceae bacterium
CCCAGCACCCGTCCCGAGCGGGCGAGGCACGCTGCCGGCTCGACCTGCCAGCGCGCAGCCGCAGCCGCCACCAGCATCATCCGGGCCGCTGCGCCGGCCTCGCTCAGCGGCTTGAAGCCGAACAGCAAGCCCAGGCTGCCGCCGGCGAACTGGTTGTCCAGCCGAGCGTCCAGCGGCGCCTGGATCACCTCGACCTGTTCCCAGTCCACCTCCAGTTCCTCAGCCACGACCATGGGCAGCGAGGTCCGGGCGCCCTGGCCGATCTCGGGGTTCTTGGCAAAGATCGTGACGCGATTGTCGGGGGCGATGCGGATCAGAGGGTGCAGCTCCGTCGCGATCGCCTGCCCCTCCGCCTGGCCGTCTGCGGCGGCACCTCGGAACCCGATGACCAGGCTGCCGCCCGAGGCAACGGCCAGCATCAGGAAGGTTCGGCGGTCCAGGCCTTGCACGGAGTCCCTCCAGCGCGACGCCAGTGGAATGCACTATGCCACGACGGCGCCGGCGACGGCGAGTATGGCCCGGCACCGATGGCGGGCGTTGGTGTAGGCTGCGCACCACCAGGGCCCGCACGGGCCCCGTTTCCAGGGGAAATAGCGTGACAAAGCCCAGGCTGATCTACTTCGACGCGCCGGTGAGTCGCGGCGAAGAATGCCGCCTCGCACTGCACCTGGCGGGCATCGATTTCGACGACGTGCGCGTCAAGGGCGCCGACTGGCCCGCGATGAAGGAGCAGACGCCCTACGGCGGCCTGCCGGTCCTCGAGCTGCCCGGAAAACCGGCGCTGGCCCACTCCAACGCCATCCTCGTGCTGATCGGCCGCCGCCACGGCCTGCATCCCGCCGACGACTTCGAGGCGGCACGCCACGAAGGCATGATGCAGCACGTCGAGACCCTGCGATCGGTCGTCGCGCCGACCATCCGCATGGCGGAGCCCGAGAAGAAGGCCACGCGCGAGGCGCTCGTGGCGGACTTCCTGCCGGCGTGGGCCAGGGCGGCGGAGAAGAACATCACCGGCACGCCGTTCTTCGGTGGCGAGAACATCCAGGTCGTGGACCTGAAGCTCTACATGGCGGTGCGCTGGTTCATCGGCGGCAAGGTCGACTACATTCCCGCCACGATCTTTGCCGACTATCCCAGGCTCATCGGCGTGCACGATGCCGCACGCGACCATGACGGCGTGAAGTCCTGGTACGCGAAGTCCTGAGTCTCTTCTTCGCCTCCGTCTCGGTGCAGACAGGGCCTCGCAAGAGGTCCTGTCTATTTCTGTGCCGAAAGCGTCTCCCGGCAATGCTGCGTCCCATTCAGGCGCTCCCGCTCCAGGCCCACGCCAGCACGACCAGCCCCGCGACGTAGAGGGTGCCGAAGATCGACTTGTTGTGCCGCGCCAGCCATTCCGGCAGGTAGATGTCGAAGTTGTCGCGCCGATCGCCGGTGTGGCGCGCTGCCACGTCCGTCAGCGGGCAGCGCCAGCGGTTGCAGGCCAGCACCAGCACTTCGCCCGCCACCGCCGCGGCACACAGCGCGGCGTAGCCAAACTCGCCGGCCCACGACAGCACGGGGATCGCGACGACGCAACCGGCAAAAAGGGCCCAGACCAGGGTGTGCGCCAGCTTGATCGACCTGAGGGTTCCCGATTCCGCATGCATCGACAGTGCCTCCGTCAAATGAAATACCACAGTGCGGACCAGTGGCGAAACCGGTCTCTCCGTCGATTCACGAGCAGCCAGGATTGCCGCCCTGAAGCCGCGGGAGAGACCGAATGCTGTAAGCTCACCAGTGCAAGGGTCCGCACGGGGCCCGATTCCGGAAAGGGGGAAATGCCATGATGAAGCACAACATATGGATCGCCGCGGCCGCCATGCTGGTCGTGTCGGCGGGCGCGTCAGCGGCCGAGTCGAGCGGTTTCTACACGACCCACAGCGGCAAGTCGTACAGCACGACCCTGCCCGACGGTCGCACGATCACCGTGTCCCACTACTACCAGCTGGCCAAGTCCGACAAGGCGGATGACCCGATCAACAACGCGGAATCCAACTGCACCGGCAGGTTCGTGGTCTCCGGGGAAGGCAAGCTCCTGTCGGCGAGCGGCGGCTGCTTCTCGACGCAGCCCAGCGGCGACGGCGGCACGTGGTGGTGGAAGGCCGACGAGATCGGCACGGCGAACTGCCCGGACCTCTGCGGCTCCTTCGGCTGGGTGGAAGGCTACGGTTCGCTGAAGAACGCGAAGACCGCCGGCACCTGGGTTCGCACCGAGGTCCATGCCGAAGGCTCCATCGGCACCTACAAGTCCACGTACAGCAGGAAGTAACCGGCTGCTGCGCACGGCACCGGGCCGCGGGTTCCGCGGCCCGGTGCTGAACCGGCCGGTATGCGCGGCGGCGCCGCCAGGCCGGGCCGCGTGCGGGTCGTGACCCGGGAAATTGGCATGGGTCCGCTGGTCACGAAACATCAGCTTGAAGATGCCAGGACCGCTGCCGAGCCTCCGCGATCGCGAAGCGCCGGCTCGAGACTATGCTAGATTCGCGCGCCGTATACCCTGGCACCACCTGGTGTCGACCCGATCGAGCGTTTTCAGCGGCGGACACCGTCATGACGACTCGCCTCCCTTCCTCCCTGCAGATGGTCGGCTTCGATGCCGACGACACGCTCTGGAACAGCGAGATCTACTTCCAGCGCGCCCATGCGGAGTTCGAGAAGATCCTCGGCGGCTACATCAACGTCAGCGACGTCCGGGTCCACGACCGGCTGCTCAACACCGAGCGCGTGAACATCCAGCTGTTCGGCTACGGCGCCAAGGGCATGACGCTGTCCATGGTCGAGACGGCGGTCGCGCTGACCGACGCGCGCATCACCGGCGCCGACATCCATCGCATCGTCGAACTCGGCAAAGGCATCCTCCGTCAGCCCGTCGAACTCCTGCCCGGCGTCCGCGAGGCCGTCACGGCGGTCGCGGCCCGGTATCGCATCGTGATGATCACGAAGGGAGACCTGTTTCACCAGGAACGCAAGGTGGCGGAGTCCGGACTGGCTGGGCTGTTCCACCGCATCGAGATCGTCAGCGAAAAGGACCAGCACAGCTACGCCCGGCTGCTGCGCGAATTCGAGGTGCCGGCGGGGGCCTTCGCGATGGTGGGCAACTCGCTCAAGTCGGACATCGCGCCGGTGCTCGCCCTGGGCGGCTGGGGCGTCCACGTGCCCTACCACATCACCTGGGACCTCGAACACGCCGAACTGGACACCTCGCACCCCCGCCTGGCGGTGCTGACCGCGCTGGACCAGGTCCCGGCCGCACTGGAACGTTTCTCCGCCAGCTAGTGGCGGCGGCTTCTGGACTTCCGCGCCGATCCCGCGCAGTCTGCCCGCTGATGGATCACCGAGAGAGGGAGCAGGCAATGCGGCTCAATCGGCAGTTCACGCTCGGCGTCGCGACCGCGCTGGCCCTGGCACTTGTTGCCGCCGGGTCGACCGCGGCGGCGCAGGACAATCCAGGCCGCGAGCAGGTCGTCGCGGCGATCAAGGCCGACCGGGAGGCGGCGGTCGAACGGCTGCGGGAGTGGATCGCGCTGCCGACCATCGCCAACATGGGGCTCAACACGCCGCAGGGTGCGGAGTACATGCGCCAGCTGGCGCTGGATGCGGGCTTCGACCAGGCGCGCATCGTCGAGACCGGCGGCGTACCGGGCGTCTTCGCGACGCTCGACGCGGGGGCGAAGGACACGCTCGCCGTCTATTTCATGTACGACGTCAAGCACTTCGACCCTGCCGAGTGGTCCTCGCCGCCGCTCGAGGGAAAGATCGTCGAGCGACCCGGGGAAGGCAGGGCTCTCGTCGGCCGGGGCGCCTCCAACCAGAAAGGTCCGGAGATGGCTTTTCTTACCGCGCTGGCCGGGTTCAGGAAGGCGGGCGTCAAGCCGCCGGTGAACCTCGTCCTGGTCGCGGAGGGCGAAGAGGAAATCGGCTCGACCCACTTCGAGGCCATGCGCGACGACCCCGGGGTCAGGGCAGCGCTGCAGCGCGCCGTCGGCGTCGTGATGCCGTCGGCGGGCCAGTCGCGCGATGGCTCGGTCTCGATCGACCTGGGCGCGAAGGGCGTGGTCGAAATCCAGCTCGTGTCGAGTGGCGAGAAGTGGGGCCGGGGTCCGGCCAAGGACATCCACTCGAGCCAGATGGCCCGCGTCGACAGCCCCGCCTGGCGCCTGGTCAAGGCCCTCGACACGCTGGTCTCCGACGACGGGTTCACGCCGGCAATCGACGGCTGGTTCGAGAACGTCCGCGCGCTCACGCCGCGTGAGAAGGAACTGATCGCGGCCGACCTGTCCAGGGATGAAGAGAGCGTCAAGAAGCTGTACGGCGTGCGCCGATGGATCAACGACGAGAACTTCCTGGACAGTGCCTATCGGCTCGCCTCGCAGCCGACGGTCAATATTCAGGGCCTGGTGAGCGGCTATACCGGGCCCGGCGGAAAGACCGTGCTCCCCGGCCGCGCCGAGGCCAAGCTCGACCTGCGGCTGGTGCCCGACATGACCAGGGAAGAAGCAGTGGAGAAGCTGAAGGCGCACCTTGCCACGCGCGGCTTCGGCGACATCGAGGTGATCGTCAGCGGCGGCTACAGCCCGACCGAATCGCCTGAGGACAGCGTCATCGTCCAGGCCGCCGCCGCGACAC